>JARFPR010000399.1 GCA_029288195.1 Gammaproteobacteria bacterium
GGGGGAGACCTGGTCGGTTAAATTTTGCCTTCTTTATTCAGCACGCGAACCTCCCGCTGCGGGAATGGAATCTCGTAACCATGCTGCTGTAATGCTTCCAGTATCATCAACAACAGGTCGCCGCCGACGCGATTTTTGCCATCGTCGATTCCCTCCATCCAGAACTCGACGAACATGTTGATGCCGGAATCGCCAAAGCTGTCTATTTCGCAATCGGGAAGTTCTTCGATAGGTACGTCTTCACCGCTGAAAACCTGTGGATGACTGGCAACGACTTCCCTGATGATCTCCACCAGTTTGCGAATATCCGAATGATAGGCGACTGAAAAATCTACGCGGTAACGCTGACTCTTGTCCTTGTGGGTCCAGTTGGTAAAAGGCTCGACGATGAATTTTTCATTCGGCACGACAATAACCTTGCCGTCATAGGTTTCGAGTGTTGTCGAGCGCATGTTTAGTTCACGCACAACACCGGTGCGACCATCATCGAGTTCGACATAATCGCCGATTGATACCGAGCGATCGAGCAGGATGATAATCCCTGAAATAAAATTGGAAGCAATCGCTTGCAGGCCGAAGCCGATTCCAACACCGATTGCACCACCAAACACCGCAAGCGCCGTCAAGTTGATACCCATGACTTGCAGCAGCAGCAGGAATATGAAAAAGAAAATCGCGAACTCGAACAGCTTCGAAGCGACTTCCCGGGTGCGGATATCGAGGTTTTCCTGCTTGGATATTATCTCGCGTCCGGTCTTGCTGCTGATGCGCCCGAGCCAGAACAGGAACGATCCGAAAATGGCGACACGGACGATTCCGTAGGCCGAAAGCTCGATATTGCCGATGTTGACGGATATGGATTCGAGGATTTCAACGAGGCCACCGAGCAGGTCGAGCATGTGGAGAAACAGTAATGGCATGCCCAACCATCGGAAGAGCCTGGCCACCACCTTATGGCCAATGAAATCGTTAATGATCGAATTGAACAGCAAAAGTATGGCGATGGTGAGTGCGGTTTGGACCAGCCAGCCCTGGTCTAGGGCGACCTCGCTGATTTCAACCGAAATGCGTAGCAGGAAAATTGCCAGTACCGGAAAGATCAGGTTGCCAAGCTTGCTAATAAATCTTTTGATTGGGTGAGCGGCCGGATCGACGCCCCTGGCATTAAGCGCGGGCGCGTATTTTCTGATTCGGCTGGCTATCACGAATGACAGCGCATAAATCAGTATAATCATACCCAGTTGGGTGTAGGTTTCGGGCTGGGAAAGCGCGATATTCGCTTTTTCACCAAACTCGGTAGCAATTTGACTGATTCTCTCTAGCGCCATTGCGGGTTACCGATTTCGTCTGTTGGTGACAGAATTATGTCCCTTAAACCTGATGGAATCTACTGCAGCAGCTGCTTGAGTTTTTCGACCTCTGTTTCCAGATCACTGATGCGTTGCTCCAGTTCGGCAACATTGGTGCGCGCTGCAGGTTCAGCGCTGATCCTGGCCTCGGCGTTACTCGCGTGGGCCTGGAGATCAACCTCGCCACAAAACAGGTGCATGTACTCGGCGTCTTTGCGTCCCGGGGTGCGCGGCAGTTTGACGACTAGAGCGTCACCTTCACGCTCGATCAGACTATTGAGCGCGCCTACCACTGCAGCGTTGTCCTCGAACGAGTGCAGGCGTCCGCTGCGTGCTCTTAATTCGCCCGGTGTCTGCGGGCCGCGCAACAATAGCAGGCAAACGATGGCGAATTGAGCCGTATCGAACTGAAGTTCGCTGAAAGAGGTATTGCAGAAACGTTGCGTATATTTCTCGACTCCGCGCTTGAAATTATCCTCGACCAGCAGCAAATGTTTTTGCTCCAGCTCGCGCACTGTATGCTGAACAATACCTTGCGCCAGGGACATGACGGGATCGCGGCTGGACTTTTGATTACAGGCGTTGGTCAGTGCATTGAGGGTTAAAGGATATTGATCCGGCGTGGTAACCGACTTTTCCATCAGGCAACCGATAACTCGAGCTTCGTTAGCGTTTAAATCCAGCGGTATCATTGAGGCCCCGTTGCGGTTAATCGACCGGTATTAGAAATCTCGAAACTGGTGACAGGCAACGCAGCCTCCCGAAAGCCTGCCAAGCGCAAAGTAATTAGGTGGGTCTGAGCTCGCGTCACGCAACGCGACCGTAACGTCGGATTTAAACTGGTCGATATGATCGTCTAAAACCAGGTGATTGGTTCTGATATTGCCCGCGCCTAGCGAGTCCACGCTGTTGTCGACTTTTGATAGGATTTTTATTATTTGCTCCTGTTGCGCACTACTGACAGTGGAGTCATCGAGCAGAATTGCGTCGATTTCGCGCATGTAGAGACTTAATAACGCCATCTCGCTTCTAATCTGGTTTTGTTCCAGGTAAACAAAATCAGACGGGTAGGTAGCCTTACGGATCTGGGCGCAGCCGATTAACAGGCCGGCACTTAAGAGGGAAATTAGCAGCCATCGAACCTGTGTTCTGCCGGGAGTCCTGTGCCGGGCCGGGGATGAATCGGTGTTGGTATTTAATTGATTTTTTTTCATGTTTCCTGCTGATCCTGTTGAAGCCACGGAATTTTATCTATTAAGTAGAGCATCATAAAGCTATTAGTATTTTGATTTAAATCAGGATTATCGAGCTAAGTGGTTTTACGCTGGTCTTTTCTGGCGACCAGGCGGGCGCTCGCGACCTGCCCACCCTCGGGGATGGTTTCAACCGATTCTTCGTACAGTAAGACATCAAGGCCTGAAACGGCTTCACCTAGCGTGCCCGGAGCCACGCGAAAGTTTGTGCCGGTAGGCCCGATGGCTTCCTGATCGGTGACCAGGTGTTCCTGGCACACGAGGTAACCGCCGGGTGCCAGGCATTGACACAGGTGGGTGATGAGCTCGAGATCGACGTACCACATGACTATGATCAGATCATAAATCGGCTCGAACGGATAGGGTTCATCCAGGTCGTGTTCTATCCAGTTGATACTGAGCCCCTGTTCCAAGGCTGTTTGCCGGGCCCGTTTCAGACCCTCGTGGGAAATATCGATCGCATCGACCTCGAAGCCGGATTGCGCCAGCAGTATGGCGTTGCGCCCGGCGCCACAGGCGACGTCCAGTGCGCGACCCACGGGAATTTTCGGTAACCAGTCCGATACCAGCGTGACCGGGTTGGTTTTGCGATAGCTATCCTCTGCGTAGCGCTGATTCCACTTGTCGCGATCCTGTTTGCTCACTGCTCGCCTTCGCTATCCGAGTAGTGGATTCGTCCATCTTCATCGACCCAGCTGAAAATTTTTGTCTTCTCCTTTGATGCGGGTTGCTGGCTGCTCTCCGATTTAACGCTGTCGGGTTCATCACCCGGCAACGCTTCATCTGCATAAATAATATCGGCAAGTTCCAGCAAGCGGGCGTTGGTCAGCAGGTCTATCGGGTTGCCCGACTGGATTTTTTGCTGAAACTCAGGGTCGTTCAATATTTCCTGCACCCGCTGATCGTTTCTGACTCGATGTACGCGCCCCCAGATATCGGTTAGCTGTTCTGCCAAAGCGGTTTCCACCGCGTCCGAATTATTGGCCGAGTCGTCCACTATCCCCGCAGATTTTGCCAGTGCCAGCATATCGGGATTTGTCGCCAGTTTTCGCAGGGCAGGGAGGTTTTTAACCGCCGTGACGTCACCCCGGTTTAACAGGGCCTGGTTTTCGGGATCGCTCAATAATTCGTTCAGGTCGTTACTGGTGGAGAGTCGCTTTGCATGTTGTGCGATCTCGGCAGGCGACGCGATCAAGGCGGTGCCCAGGTTAGCGATTTCGGGCCTGGCAGAGCCCAGGGACAAGGCTGTATTAACAGCCTTGCTGGCGACATTGCTGGCCAGGCTTTCTATCTTGCTCGGATTTAAATTCGCCTCGGCATCCTTGGCAAAATGGATATCGCGTACAAATGCATAGCTCCAGACAATGGCGATTGCGACTATCACGCCGATCATCGACCCCACCGTTGCCCCGCCCAGGGATGATGCCATCGACGGGGAATCCGTCGCAGGCAGCAGTTTTGCGATTAGCCAGAAAAGAATATTAACCGCGATGGCGGCGCCAAAAAATAAAACCAGCGCGGCAGTTAAAAAGCCGATGATTCCCTGCAGCTGGTACTGCGATTCCAAAACAGCAGAGAATTGTTCGGTGTATAAAATCGCGGCGATATAGCCGGCCACGAGACTGATTATCCGGGAAAGCGATTTGAGCAGGCCTTTCTTATAGCCGCGGTAGGCGAAAAAAAGCATGACGACCAGGAATAGTAATAGTGACCAATCCATCTTCCGGTTCTCCTACTTTGTTTCAAGCATCAATAACTTGCCGAACTTTTGTCGCAGGTATAAATTCATCGATAATCGATGTTTGAGGCATGCATTAATCATCTGAAGGGCAGGATTGAATGAATCTGCTAGTAAACTACAGTGGTTTATACTGTGCTCGATTCGTGCCTGCAAATCAATGAGAAGCTGCTTGCGATGGAGAATACGAAGGACGAACAAGACCAAACTGACTGGTTCGAGGGTATTGAAACGATTGTCGCAGCGCCTTTAAGTTTTAAGGCGAAGCTGGCAATCGGCGAGGACGCCTATACCGCGCTGAAGGTCAAGACTACGGTGGTCCAGGCCTGGGACGTAGCCGGCGTGGCTACGACGGCCGCCGTGGTGGCGAAATCTTCGGCGGTGGCATCGACCTTTTTTGCCCCGTCGGGGTTTCTGGCGGCAATCGGCATCGGTACCGCGGTGACCCCGGTCGGCTGGGTGATTGCTGCCGGGGTGGTTACCGGGGGCGCCTGGTATGGCATCACGCGTCATCTGAAAAAAGCTATGGCGAGCCGCGTGACCGTAATTCCCAACTTTATCAATACACCGCTGGACGTACTGGCGCTCGGGCTGTTCGATTTGCTGGCCCCACTGGCGCT
>JARFPR010000439.1 GCA_029288195.1 Gammaproteobacteria bacterium
ATGCCAACATTATCGACCTGGGCTTAAGCGAAAGCAGCGCCCAGGACTCGACCATCATGCTGGGTTATGACTCCGGCAACGGCCTCGGTATCGAGGGTGGCTTCAAGTATTTCTCGCTCGACCTGGACAATGTCGATCAGCCCGATGCCGATCTCGAATATGACGGCATTTACCTGAACGGTTACTTCAACTTCTAGTCCCCGCTGAAAATTCAGCAAATCTTCAGTTTTTAATCAGGGTTCTTTCAGACTCTCTGCATAGGCTTTGCATTACAGGACGACCTGTGATGACTGCGCACAGCAGAGGAGAAACTGAAATGAACTTTAAGAAGCTACCAATAGTTGCGGTGACGAGTGCATTAATGGCCGCGCCCACGCTAGCCAACGCCTGGTACTGGGACGATAGAGAAGAGATCGATCTCGACGAGGCTCAACTGTATTTCGAGCTGAATGACACCGATGGCGACCTGGGCATTCACGGAAAGGCCGACGGCGACGCCTGGAAACGGATGAAAATCGAAGCACCCAATGAACGAACCCTTTTGAATATCTGGGTCAGATCCAAGCTCAAACGCCAGGGTCTTACCGAGCTGTTCTTCGAAAGCTCGGAACCCACCTTCGACGAACTGGATCCAGAAGTATTCTTCGCGCGCTTCCCGGAGGGTGTCTATGAATGGGAAGGCCTTACGCTAGATGGCAAGGAAAGCGAAGGCGAAATGCTCCTGTCGCATATCATCCCGGCAGCTCCTGTGGTGGCTAGCGTTGGAGAAGGCGACGAACAAGAGAACCCAGGGTTCGAAATCGAAGACGGAGAACGAGAGAAGGTCTGCTGGGAGGAAATCGAAACCCTGGCTGACGGTAGTGTGGTTATCGAGTGGGAAGTGGTTACGGAGTCGCATTACGACAAGTGGTCCAATCCAGACAATGAACCGCTGGAGAACGAAGCGAAAATTCCGCTGGGTAAATCAGGCGAAATCGGTGAAATCATTTTCTATGAATTTGTTGCCGAAATCGACGATACGGATTTCAAATCGACCGCTGTTGTTTCATCCGACACCAACTCATGGACGATACCCGGGAGTTTCATCGAACTAGCCGAAGCTGATGAAGAAGGAGAACGGGAAATCAAGTTCGAAATTATTGTCAGGGTTGAATCTGGCGAAGGCGAGGACGACGACGGCGAAGCGGTAGACTCGGCGCCTGGTAACCAGTCTGCCGTCGAAGACTGCTTTGTCATTTAAGCAGATTAAGATGAAGAAGGTTGAAAATAACCTGTAATGTTATCCTCTCCCGCGAGGGAGAGGATCCTTTTTTGAGGATAAAGTGACCGTTATGGACACAATCAAGACTACGGCGTTAACGATTATCACAATTGTCGCCTGCCTGATGATGCTGCTGATACCGAATAGCTATCGTAATCAAGCACCAACAAGCGACATGATGCCTGCCACGCAGGTAATGGTGCCGCTAAACCAGGCGCGACCCACTTCCAAATTCGAGGGCGGGCAAACAACGGTACTGGAGCCCGTCGAAGCGCCCCTGGCCGAGCAGGATAAGCCCAAAACCGTAACCGCTTCGCCAACGGCAATGCAAGCGGCAGACTGGACGCTGATCATGTACCCCGAACTTGCACGGATCGAAGCGCTGGAGAGTCAATCCACCGATTCGGCTCTCGCAGAGCTTTCACCGATGCTGTCTAACGACGATCCGGTGATACGCCTGGCGGCGATTGAATCGCTGGGCGATATGAACAATCCCGCCACATTACCGGTGTTGACCGCGGCATTGAACGATCCCAATCCACAACTGCGAATAGCAGCGCTCGAGGCGCTTGCTTCACAGGAAATTGAGTTAGCGGTGGGCAGCATCGAGCCCTACCTGTACGATCCGGACCTGGAAGTCAGACTGACTGCGATCGATGCACTCGCGGTACTCGAAAGCGAACAGGCGATACACAGCCTGGCTGGATTGCTATCGGATCCGGATGTCAGAGTCAGGCATTACGCGGTCAATGCGCTGGGTGAGATTGGAGGGAAAAACGCGATTTCGTATCTAATGCAGGCACGCTACGATCCGAACGAGACGATCCGGGCGAACGCCGAGGCTATTTTGATCGAACTGGAAAGTTAGGACTGCTAGCTAAATCGAGAATGAAGCGCCGCAACCACAGGTCGATGTTGCATTCGGATTATTGACCACGAACATCGCGCCCTCGAGACCTTCTTGATAGTCGACCTCGGAACCCGCCAGCAACTGATAGCTCTTTTGATCGATAATCAGTGTAACACCATCTTTTTCAACGGTTTTATCGATCGGCTTGGCTTCTTCATCGAGCGAAAAAGTGTACTGGAAACCCGAGCAACCGCCACCGTAGACCGAAACCCGCAGCATCAGGTCGGGATTTCCTTCCTCGGCCTGGATCGCCTTCAGTTTCTTTACTGCAGAATCGGAAAATTCGAGCAGGGTTTCACCGGAAGCGGGTCCCAGTGCCATGCCAAAATTCGCGTCGATGATTACTTCCATACCGTTACTCGTTAAAATTGCGTCTCAAACGCTCAATATACCACTTAGAGTCAGCTTTCTGCCACTGGTTCGGCGTTGCCGCTGTCGTGATTATTGCCATCACCCTTGTTATTGGACTTGTCCTCAAGGCGTTTTGGTAACTGTTGGCCCTGGGGCTGGTGCACCAGGCCACCATTAACTTCGGCACCTATCGCCATTTCGATCAGGTTATAGTAAACACTGCCCTTGATCCTCGATTTCGGCGCAAGTTCGACACGCGTCGAACCGTAGACATCACCGACGATCTCTCCATTGAGCACCATGTTCGGTACCTTGACCTCGCCTTCGATACAACCAAACTCACTCAGTATCAGGATAGCGGTGCTACCCTGTTCGGCGATTACGTTGCCCTTGATCGTCCCGTCCACGTGCAATCCGCCGGCGAACACAAGATCACCGTTGATGACAGTACCCTGGCCTACCAGCGTGTCGATCCGAGTAGCACTAAACCCTTTTTTTCTACCAAACATTTATACTCCTTCGGACAAAACGCGCGCCCATGAAATAGTTTCAGAAAATGATTTTACCTTCTTTGTAGTTGGTTTGATGCCTATTTCAACTTCAAAAGGCATAAAATCGTCGGGCAAGGTAATATCACCCTCAAAAATCTGGAAGTAACGAAACGAGAACTTGGTGACTTTATCTGAATTTTCAAGAGACAAATCAGACAATTTCAACTCGCTGACACTGCCACCACTTTCTCCACGAATTCGGACAATGGCACCGCCACTGATCTTTTTGGTGCTTTTGCCATTCTTGGTCAGAATCATTTTGTAACTGTATTGATTCTGACTATTCTTTTTCCGCATCTCGAAAGACTGCAGGTTAACACCTAAAGCTGCATCCTTGGGGGATACAATGCCACGATAAAATACCAGTTCTTCCTTTTGCGCCAACAGTTCCTGCTGCAGCTTTACCAACTCCTGGTTGGCCAGCTCATAGGCATCACGTTCGATCTTACTACTGCCGTCGAGATTCGCATTTTTTTGCAGCAGGTTTCGGTTGCGGGTCCGCAACTCTTCAATGCGACTAACCAGGGTCTCGCGCTCCAGTTCCAGGCGATCGAGTTCGTAGGACTGGTATCCCCGGCCCAGGTAAAAAAACATCCCCATCAGCGCAACCAGCATTAAGACGCTCAACCACACCTTCCAGGGCTTATGCTGTTTTACCTGAAATCCTCCATGCAGGCGGCTCAAGGCATCATCCCCGGGGCTTCAAGCCCGGTAGTTTCATCCAGGCCGAACATCAGATTCATATTCTGGATCGCCTGCCCGGCAGCACCCTTGACCAGGTTATCCTCCACTGATAATACGACATATTTCTGGGCGGCCGCGAGGAAATGGACTGCCAGGCGGCAGATATTGGCACCGCGCACACTGCGGGTTTCTGGATGGGAACCCGCAGGCATGACATCGACGAAAGGTTCATCGCGGTAATAATCCTCGAACTGGTTCTGTACCTGGTCGGCCGGGCCCCTGGCATCGGCGTAGACGGTTGCATGAATACCGCGAATCATCGGCATCAGGTGCGGTGTAAACACAAGATCGGTGGCGGCATCAATGGTTTGTAATATTGCCCTTATTTCCGGCAGATGGCGATGTCCGGATACCGCGTAAGCCTTGACCGATTCAGTGGTTTCGCAAAAGGCGGTTCCGATACTGGCATTACGTCCTGCGCCACTGGTACCCGACTTGCAGTCAGCAATGATTGACCCGGGATCAATTAATCCGTTTGCCAATAGCGGCATCAGCGCGAGTATAACCGATGTCGGATAGCAACCCGGGTTCGCGACCAGGCGCGCACCGCGAATCGCCTCGCGGTTCAATTCGGGTAGTCCATAGACCGCCTCGTCAACCAGCTCCGGACAGGCATGGGTTGCGCCGTAGGTTTGTTCCCAGGTGGGGACGTGCTTGATCCTGAAATCCGCGGCCAGATCGATAACCCGGACCCCGGCCTCGAGTAGTTCTGCGGCCTGGGACATCGCGGTGGTGTTCGGCGTCGCAAAAAAGACAAGATCACAGTCCCGATAAGAATTTACCGAGGGTTCGCTGAAACTCAAATCAACCACTCCGCGCAAATTTGGAAACAGTTCGGCGACTGCGCAGCCCGCCTGTGAGCGAGAGGTAATGACTTCAACTTTCGCTTGTGGATGCAGGGCAAGTAGACGCATCAGCTCCACGCCCGTATACCCGGTGCCACCAACTATTCCAAGCTTAATCATTCTATTGTTTCGATCATACCGCTAAAATGGGCGCAGCATTATACAATGACTGCCTTTCTGGACTATTAAAAAACTCCAGTTTACAGTCATTTAGCACACCTTTCTAAGAGATTCTTTAATGATTTGGATAAAAGCATTTCACATTATATTCATGGTGGCCTGGTTTGCCGGCATTTTTTACCTGCCGCGCCTGTTTGTTAACCATGCGATGGCCGAAGAAGAAGATGTCAAGGCTCGCCTGGCCCTGATGGAAGGCAAGCTTTACCGC
>JARFPR010000456.1 GCA_029288195.1 Gammaproteobacteria bacterium
CTTTTTGCATGCCCTTGATGGCGCGTGCCGGTACCAGCTTGGCGCGCAACACGCCGAACAGGTCGACCCAGCTCACCAGGAAATATTTTATTCTTTTCGATTTTGCAATCGCTTCGAGATCTTTTGCCACTTTAGCCCCCTTCGGATTTTATGATTATGTCTTGGCCGGTAATTCTAATGACAGATCAGTGCTGATTCAAACTTCCCGCCATTGGCACTCCCGAGGCGTGAGACACGACCAGTGTAATTGCTCTCAGGTCCTCGGGCTCAAGGTTCTGAACATTGGTTTTACCGGTGCAACGCGCCATCATCGATGATTCCGCGGTAAACGCCTGCAGTAAATTGGAACTGCGCTGTTCGCGCTCTGCCGCATCCAGGTTTGCATTGAACACGGGTTTGCCGTCAGAAATATCCGCCCCCAGTGCGAGCGCCATCGCGGCGCCGACGGTTACCGCGATCGCCCCGAGCGCCAGTATCTTGGCCGCGTCGGTTCCGGTACGCAAGCCGCCGAAATAAACCAGGTCGATCTCTTCCTCGCGGTCGAGTTCACGTAGCCGTGCCACGGCCTGGTGCACAATCGATATATCGGGTGCCCCGGCAAGCTCTCCAGCCAGCCCGGGTAAGTCGTTGGTGGGATCGAGTAACAGGAAATCGAGATGTTGCGCCAGTCCGAAATCGACCGCCGCTTGCACGTTAGCCGCATTGACCAGCAATCCCGCGGGTTGCTCGGCGGAGGCCCGCAAAACTTCTCCGGCGGCCATGGCCTGGTCCGCGTTAAAGACAATGGCGTCCGCCGCAGGATCGACCTTTTCGGTGACAACCTGGATCCACTTACTCTCCTCACCGAGCGGGGCCACGCCGACATAGGCGGCGCCATGCCCGACGATTGATTTTGCCACCGATTCCCGAATCTCCGCAGGTGCATCGTCGAGGCCGGTTACGGTAAACGGTATATCTAGCTGGAGCATCTGAATGGCGCCAAACCGCGTCGCGGTAACGCAGCCTTCACGATACGGGTCGATAACCAGCCGTGACAGGTTGGCCGGCAGAAATACAAGGTCATCCAGGGTTGCGATATGCTCTTCGGTAAACGGATTTTCACGATTATCGAGGCGTGACTCGAGAATACTGGTCTGCTTGTCGAGATCATTCGGATTGATGCGCGCCATTGCAAAAATGGATTCGCGACTGCCGACCGTGTAGTCAGCGGAACCGGTTTCGGCGTCGCAGCGAAAGCAACGTGCGGCTTCCGCTTTTGCCTCGGCCTCGCTGTAGGTTGATTCGATTTCCGGAAACTCGATAGGCACCTGGCCGAGGCCATGGAACGGCTGATGAACGCGCGGGTTTATTTCCCAGTCCGGATCATTACAGATGGCTACCCGCCGGGTTCGATACGGCGTGCGGTAAGACAGCGGTGAATCGTTACCCTCGAGATAAGCCTTCAGGTAGTAGGCCGCTCGATGCCCCTGGTACATGGCTTCGACAATCGTCGAGCCGCCAAAGGCGCCATCACCCGCCGCGAATACTCTCGGATCGGAAGTGGCCATACCTTCATAGTTCGTTCTGACACGATCCCAGTCCATCAGGCCCGCAGTATCAAGTTCAGCGCACTCGGTTTTTTGCCCGACCGCGGCGATCACCATGCCGCATTCGATATCATGCTCGGAACCTTCGACGTTAATCGGCCGCCGACGACCATCTTCATCGGGCTCACCGAGTTCGGTGCGCACGCAGCGCAAGGCCCTGCCATTGATGACTTCTACCGGTTGCGTGTTGTAAACAATCTCGATGCCTTCGTCGATCGCACCCTGCAGTTCTTCGCGACGGGCCGGCATCGCTTCGTAGTCGCGTCGATAAATAACCTTGACGTTTTTGACGCCGGGTAGTCGCCTGGCCACGCGACAGGCATCCATGGCAACGTCGCCACCACCGACTACCAGCACGGTTTCGGGCAGCGTCGGTCTTTCACCCGCATTGACTCGATAGAGAAAGCTGACGCCGTCCTCGACATAGGGCGTTGCTTCACCCGGCACACCCATCGGCTTGCCGACAAAGGCACCGAGGGCAAGTAGCACGACTTCGTGCTTCTGCTTCAGCTCATCGAGTGATACCTGCTCGCCAAGCGCGGTATTCAAATGAATCTTGATGCCGGGGCAATGCCCGGTTATACGATCGATATCCTGCTGCACAGCCGCTTGCGGTAGACGAAAGCGCGGAATTCCCCAGAACATCATGCCGCCGAGTTGATCGGTTGCCTCGTACAGATGCACTTCGTAGCCCGCCTCGGCAAGATCGTGCGCCGCCGTCATTCCCGCGGGCCCGGCACCGACGATGCCTATGGTTTTTTCCTGCGTCACTGCAACCGGAGGTAACGCGAAACCCGGACCGAGGGTTTCGAGAACATAACGCTTGAGGTTGCGGATCGCGATCGCGCCGTCGCTGTCGGCGCGCCGGCAGGCTGGTTCGCAGGGTGCATCGCAGACGCGACCACAGATTGCACTGAATGGATTGGTGGCGTTGATCGCTTCGAGTGCTGCCTCGTTTTTCCCTTCCCAGATATAGGCGATATAAGACGGTGCGTCGGTACCGATCGGACAGGCCACCTGGCATGGCGCCGGCACGTAATGGATATCCGCGGTATCGTCCTTCAGGTCGGGGCGTGCGGTAATTGATAATTCGGATTCAATAACAGCCACGACTATCCCGCCTTGCGATCGAGTACTTCGAGACCCAGTTCGGGCTTATGCAGAGCAGGATGTTCGGCAAGCAGGGGCAGCCCGGTAATATCTGCCGCTTCCGGGGTCAGCGCGACGAGGTCGTCGCGGCTTACCTTGTGCACGTCATCGTAACCCAGCGCTTTGGTAATCGAGGCGATCTGCCAACGCAGCGATTCAAAATAGCGATGAATATTTTGCGACTGCAGGTCGATGTCGTATCGCGCCTCGTGTTCCTTGTCCTGCGTCGCAATACCGACTGGACAGGTACCGACATGACACTGCATGCAGGCGATACAGCCACCGGCAATAATCGCCGAGGTACCAACTGAGGTGCAATCCGCACCGAGCGCGAGCATCTTGACCACATCGACGCCATCCTTGATGCCGCCCATCATAACCAGGTCCATATCGTCGCCGGCATCGATTTCCTTCAGTCCATCGATTGCTTCCTGCACCGCGGACAGGGTCGGTATGCCGACATTTTCCAGCACCTCGGTGCTGGCGGCACCGGTAGATCCCTGTAAACCATCCAGTTCGACAAAATCAAAACCATCCTTGTAAGCGATCTTGATGTCATCGTTGACGCGCCCGGCGCCCATCTTGATGCCGAGCGGCACCTTGTGCATGGTGGCCTCGCGAAATTCCTCGACCTTGATAACCAGGTCGTCGGCGCCGAGCACATCGGGATGCCGTGACGGTGAACGCAAATCGATGCCCTGCGGAATACCGCGAATCGCGGCGAGTTCAGGCGCTGTCTCTTATACACATCTGACGCTGCCGACGAAGGAGTCGAGGTGTTGGTGTGGGTGGGGGGGGGGTCGTGGATCGGGGGGGGGGGGGGGGGGGGGGGGGGGGGGGGGGGGGGG
>JARFPR010000499.1 GCA_029288195.1 Gammaproteobacteria bacterium
TTCGAAGCCGCCTGGCCGCTGCTGACCCTGCCGTTAGCGGATAAGTTCGAGGTTGCCAAGGCGACCATGAGCCCCTGGGGCCTGCCTTTTATCAACACGGTTATCCTGTTGACCTCGGGCCTGACCGTGACCCTGGCACACTGGGCGCTAAAGCGCAGAGACAATGTCTGGCTGGTCTACTGGTTGTTCGCGACCGTGGCGCTGGGATTTGGCTTCGTGGCGCTGCAAGGTTATGAATACGTGCATGCCTACCAGGATCTGAACCTGCGCCTCGACTCGGGTATCTACGGTAGCACCTTCTTCATGTTAACCGGGTTTCACGGTTTCCATGTCACCATGGGCGCGGTCATGCTGACGATTATCATGATTCGTGCCGCGAAGGGGCACTTTTCCCCGGAGCATCATTTCGCATTCGAGGCAGTCGCCTGGTACTGGCACTTCGTAGACGTGGTCTGGCTCGGATTATTTATCTTTGTCTACTGGCTGTAGCAGACAGGCAGTTTTTCTAACAACGCACGGTCTAGGCCGTGCGTTTTTTTGTCCGCGACCTTGATTGTGGTTTCACCGGGTGTTCGCGGAGAAGCGCTTCGAAATCACTCGCGGGTACTGGCCTCGAATAGAGATAACCCTGGCCATAGTCGCAGCCAAATTCTTTCAGCAACTGGTTCTGGGATTCGGTTTCGACACCTTCCGCGATCACCTTGATTCCCAGTTTGTGCGCCATGACGATAATGGCCTCGCACAGCGCGAGGTCGTTTTTATCATGATCCAGGTTACGCACAAAAGACTGGTCGATCTTGAGATAATCAATATCGAACTGCTTCAGGTAAGATAACGATGAATACCCGGTACCGAAGTCATCGATCGATACCTGGACTTCGGCATCGCGAAAATCCAGCAGACGATTGGTTATCTTGTCGTTGGCGTCCATTAACAGGCCCTCGGTAATCTCGACGGTTATTGCCTGGCCGCTAATCCCGATCTGTTGCAGATGTGAGAACCACTGGTTCATGGCTGCAGCCTCGTCGATCCATTGCAACGGGGAGGTGTTAATGCTGACCTGGAAATCGATATCAAATTGATCCCGCCAGCGGTTGACCTGATCGACGGAACTATAGAACACCCAGTTACCGATATCCGCAATCAGCCCTGTTTCTTCCGCGATGGGTATGAAAACCGACGGACTGACCATGCCTGATTCGGGGTGTTGCCAACGCAGCAGGGCTTCGGCCTTGGTCAGGCCTTGCGTTTTCATATCGATAATCGGCTGGTAGTAAATCTCGAATTGCTGCTGCTGTATTGCCTCGCGCAGGTCCTTGATCATTTTACGTTTTCTAAGCGCTCGCTCCTGCAGCTCGGGTGTAAAGAAGTGGAAACCGTTGCGGCCGTTCCCCTTGGCGGCATACATCGCCTGGTCGCCGTTGCGTTGCAGGATGTCGATATCTTTCGAATCCTGCGGGTAAAATGTCACCCCGATACTGGCCGTGAGGAATACTTTTTCGTTATCGAGCTGGTAGGGACGGGCAAGCTCATCCAGCAACTGCTGGCACAAGGGCTGTACCGATAATGGATCGTCGATCTGCCCCAGTATGACCGTGAACTCGTCACCACTGAGACGAGATACCGTGTCGATTTCACGCAGTGTTTTCTTAAGTCGACTCGAGATTTCGATTAATAGCAAGTCTCCCATGTCGTGGCCCAGTGTATCGTTGACATCCTTGAAACGGTCGAGGTCGATATAGAGCAGCGCCAATGATAAATTGCTGCGATCGCAGGAACGAATTTCATGCTCGAGCTTTTGTAAAAACAGGTTTCGATTTGGCAGACTGGTCAGCGAGTCGAAGTTAGCCTGGTTCCAGATCACCGTCTCGGCATGCTTGCGCTCCGATATATCTCGAATGTAGGCATTGAATTCCTGCAGGTCAGCCGAATCGATAACCGATACCGATATCTCGACCGGAAATTCATGGCCATCCCGGTGCAGCGCATGAATTTCTATCAGGGTGTTCATCACTGAAGTTTCTCCGCTTTTGAGAAACTTTTTCATACCCTTGTTGTGGGCATCGCGGTAGCGTTCAGGAATAATGGTTTGTTCAATCGTCTGGTCGAGAATCTCTTCCGCGCTCCAGCCGAAAATTTTCTCGGCCTGTTGATTCCAGCCGGTGATATAACCGTCAAAATCCATTTGCACCACGGCATCGATCGACGACTCGAAAAATGCCTCAAGCTTGTTGTGCTGTGCGAGGATAATTTCTTTTTTTTGGCGCAGGTCTGCCTCAAGCGCTTTCAGCTTTTCTTCAAGCAACGCCTGTTCATCATTCTCGTCTTCAAGAGAATCGATATCCGACATTTTTGGTGAGCCCGGTAGAATTTACGTTTGAGTATAGTATTTTTGTGTGGGCAGGCATGAAAAAAGCCCGGTCGGGCCGGGCTTTCAACTAAAGTGCTTGGTGATCTCTGGCTAGAACGAGGACTTGATCGATTTAAATGCGTTGCTTTCGATCTGACGAATTCGCTCTGCTGAAACGCCATATTCATCGGCGAGTTCGTGCAGCGTCGCTTTGGGCTCAGTCAACCAGCGGCGCGTTACGATTGCCTTACTGCGGTCATCAAGATTCTGCAGCGCTTCACTAAGCATGTGAGCATTGTTTTGCTCGGTATCCTGAGCCTCGAGTAATAACTCGGGCGAGGGCGTATTTGAAGTCAGCGAGTTGGCGGGTGCCAGGTAGGCCGTATCGTCATCATCATCACTGGATAAATCAAAAGCGACATCGTAATTATTGAGACGGTTTTCCATTTCGATCACGTTCTCCCGGGTAACGCCGAGCGTTTCCGCGACATGATCGATTTCTTCCGACTTGAACCAGCCAAGGCGTTTTTTCTGACTACGCAGTTTGAAGAAAAGCTTACGCTGTGATTTGGTGGTGGCCACTTTCACGATGCGCCAGTTCTTTAAAATATACTCGTGTATTTCGGCCTTTATCCAGTGCACTGCAAACGACACCAGTCGTACTCCAACTTCCGGACGAAAGCGTTTTACCGCCTTCATCAGGCCAATGCTGCCTTCCTGAATCAAATCGGGAACTGCAAGGCCGTACCCGGCGTAGTTATTGGCAACTTTGATGACAAAACGCAGGTGCGGCAGAACCAGCTTTTGGGCCGATGCGATATTACCGGTTTCCTGCAGGTCCTGCGCCAGTGCATATTCTTCTTCGGCGCTCAATATAGGCACGCTTCTGGCGGCTTGAACATAGGCATCCAGATTCGAGCTACCCGTTAATATGGGCAAGGTACTGCTTGTATTGACCAATTCTGTGCTCATAAATGACCTCGATTTAGTATAAATTTAGCACTCACGCTATTCGAGTGCTAGCTATTAGAGCATAAACATGACAAAGAGTTCAAGAGTATTAGCAAATATTAATATACTTTTTAACTGTATGGATATTAAGACAAAATCCTAAATATATACGCCGCAATCCCGGTTTTGGATCACTAAATTGGTGGTTCAGGAGAGTTGGCCTCAGGGATTTAATGCTTCGTTTTGGCGCTTAATGTTGACCAGGGTCTGCAGGCGTGTCAGTAAATCGTTTTCGTCAACCGGCTTGGTAATAAAATCATTAGTGCCAGCGCCGAAAATTGCGGTGAAATCAGTACGTTCGTCCTCACCGGGTTCAATGGTCATCAGCAGTACCGGCAGCGTGAGATAGTCCAGGTTTAGCTCGTTGCGGATGGTCTGGATCAACTCGTAACCATTGACGTCGCTGGTCAACATCAGGTCTGTAATCATGACATCAATGCTGCAGTTGCCATGGTTTGCCAGATCCTGTTTCAGAAACTCGAGCACTTCGTCGCTGTCACGAAAATGAAAGTACTCGATATTGTTTCTTTCCAATATGCCAGTGGTAATTGCGGTTGAGGTGGCGCTGCTATCCACGTACAGGACCTTAAACGGCAATTCGTTATGCGTACCGAGAAAATTAAGTATGAAGTTAACCAGGGATTTGTGTCCCTCGGCCTCGTCAAAATAGGCCGTTACCGCATCGGTATCTTCCATGTCACCACCAACCACGCGCGTGTCAATATCACCGGAGACAACGAAAATGGCAGTCTCTTTATTTTTTGGCGTTTGCCGAATTTGTTCGATTAATGCGTAACCATCGATGTCGGTTAGATCGATACTGGTGGTGATAATTTCAAACTCGTAACGCTTCACCGCTGTCATCGCTTCCTTGCCGTTACCGCATGCGATAATATCCAGGTCGGGTGCGCGACCAGAGATTTCATTGAATAGAGTTGTGCGAGCTGAGTCTGAAGAATCAATCAGTAATATTCGGCGTATTGCGGACATTTTTTTAGGTTGGCTCTATTTGATTTAAGTGCCGCGCCACTGCGATCCAGGACCCGGCCAGCCCGAGTAGGGTACTTGATGTTATCAGAATGATAAAGTCGTGAAACGAAAATGTAATCAGGTTCATGTCAGACTTATATAGCAGATTCAGGCGTTCGAGAGGACCCGAAATTGCAAGATAACCAATCTCTACGATCAGCCACGAAATTATCCCGCCGAATAAACCATACCAGACTCCACCATAGAGAAATGGCCGTCGAATAAATGCATCGGTAGCGCCGATTAGCTTGGTGACTATTATTTCCTGGTACCGATTCTGAATATCGAGCCTGATGGTATTACCAATGATGAGTAAAACCGCGCAAGAGAACAGTATGGTGATAATTACGACCGAGCGGCGCGCAATCTCGATAATCGTATAAAGTCGTTCCAGCCATTCGGTATCCAGTTTGGCGATTTTAACCTCGGGCATCGCCTGCAGGGAATTGAGCAGGTTACGCACCGCAAAAGTATCGGCCTCGCCAGGTTCGACGATAATGGTATGCGGTAAAGGATTGCTACTCAGGGTATCGATACTCTTGCCAAAACCGGAGTCCTGGCGAAACTCTTCGAGCGATTTATCGCGCGAAACGAATCGGGTCGAATCGACAAGCTCCATTTTCGAAATCTTCTTATCGAGTGCTCGTGCCTGTTTTTCACTGAGCTTGAGATCGAGAAACAGGCTGATTTGGGAGCTTGAGCGGAAGTCGCCGGAAATCGCATCAATGTTCTTTAAA
>JARFPR010000331.1 GCA_029288195.1 Gammaproteobacteria bacterium
TTCGCGACGGATGCGCGACTCGGCGAAAGACACGTCTTCGGCAATGTTGGGATCGAGGTGGTGGCATACCATCAGCATGTCCAGGTGCTCGTCGACCGTGTTGATGGTGTAGGGTCGCGTCGGGTTGGTCGACGACGGCAGAATATTTGCAAAGCCCGCAGCCTTGATAATATCAGGTGCATGCCCCCCACCGGCGCCCTCGGTGTGGTAGGTATGGATGGTGCGGCCCTTCATCGCCTTGAGCGTATCTTCAACGAAACCAGATTCGTTGAGCGTATCGGTGTGAATCGCAACCTGGATATCCATTGCCTCGGCCACCGACAGACAGTTGTCGATAGCGGCAGGCGTGGTGCCCCAGTCTTCGTGCAGTTTCAGGCCGATCGCGCCCGCCGCGACCTGTTCTTCCAGGGCTTCGGGCAGGCTGGCATTACCCTTGCCGAGCAGACCGAGGTTAACCGGTAGCTCATCCGCGGCCTCCAGCATGCGATGAATATTCCACGGGCCCGCGGTACAGGTCGTCGCATTAGTGCCGGTGGCGGGTCCGGTGCCGCCACCCAGCATGGTGGTCACGCCCGACATCAGCGCGTCGTCTACCTGCTGCGGGCAAATCATGTGAATATGCGCGTCGATGCCGCCCGCAGTCAAAATCTGACCCTCTCCGGCGATCGCCTCGGTACCCGGCCCGACGACGATATCCACCCCGGGCTGGGTATCCGGATTCCCGGCCTTGCCGATACCGGCAATGCGGCCATTCTTGATGCCGATATCGGCCTTGATAATACCCCAGTGATCGACGATCAATGCGTTGGTGATCACCACGTCAACAGTTTCGGCGGACTTGCGCTGGCTCTGCCCCATGCCATCGCGAATCACCTTGCCGCCGCCGAATTTGACTTCGTCACCATAAATAGTCTTGTCGTCCTCGACCTCGATCCAGAGATCGGTGTCGCCGAGGCGAACCTGGTCCCCGGTAGTTGGCCCGTACATCTCGGCATAAGCTTTTCTGCTAATCGTGGCCATTTATTTCACCTTCCCCATGACTTGCCCGTTAAAGCCGTAAATCTCCTGGTCGCCCGCGTATTCAACCAGGATTACTTTACGACTCTGGCCCGGCTCGAACCTTACCGCCGTGCCGGCGGGAATATCGAGACGAAATCCCCGCGTCGGATCACGTTCGAATTGGAGTGCACTATTGGTCTCGAAGAAGTGATAGTGCGAGCCAACCTGGATCGGCCGGTCGCCGGTGTTGGCGACCTCGATTTCGATTGTTGCGCGCCCGGCGTTGAGCTCGATGTCCCCTGCCCCGGTTATGACTTCACCCGCCAGCAACCGCGGCGGTTTATCGGTTACGATGGGTTCGTGCACGGTCACCAGCTTGGTACCGTCGGGAAAAGTAGCTTCGACCTGGACATCGTGAATCATCTCGGCAACGCCATCCATCACATCCTCGCCGCTGAGCAGGGTACGGCCGTAGTCCATCAGATCCGCAACCGTCCTGCCTTCTCGCGCACCTTCCATGATCGCGGCGCTGATAAAGGCCACCGCTTCCGGGTAGTTGAGTTTCAAACCCCGGTCCCTGCGCCGCTCCGCCAACAGCGCCGCGGTAAAAATCAGTAGCTTGTCTTTTTCTCTCGGTGATAGTTCCATAGCTTACTCAATTATTAGATATGTTCAGGTTTTCCAGATGCGCGGGTGGCTGGCTTCGCGCTGCAACAGCAGGGGCCGCAGCAATTCCCACAGGCCGACAAAATAGGCGTCTACATCGCGCGTGCTGTTGCCCAGGTACCGGGCTATCAGCAGATCTGGTTGCGGCTGTGAAATGCCGGATATCCCATCGGCCGGGCTGATTTTTTGTAAGTCTCGTAGCATTGCCTCTTCGAGTGTCATGCCGTAAACCAGGAAACTGCCAATCACCGGGTTGTTGCGCAAGCCGCTGGCACGCCTCAGTTCATCGGCGTCGACGCGTTGGGTCTCAGTAAACAGCAACCGCTCGTCGCAACGCAATTCTATTTGAGAATGCAGCTGCCCGGCGGCAAAGAACTCGTTATTTGCCGGCCTGCCAAAGCAGTGCTTTTCCCACAGCATGACACGCCCGTCTTTTTGCACGTCGATCGATGTCTTGCTGCGTACCCGGGCGCCCGGGAAATAAATATTTTCCTGCGGCAAATATTCGAGCTGAGCCCCGTTGTTTACTTTGAACTGCTGCGTGATACGAGCGGTATCGGCAGCGCTCAGGTAAAACTTGCCGGCACCGGGCGTTGTAAACAGGGTTCTGGTATCTTCTTTGCACGCTACCTGCAGGTCCAGCCTGTCACCACCGACAACGCCGCCGGGTGGATGCAGCAGGTAAACGTGGCAGCAATCCTGCTCGGGGTAGAAAGGGCGTTGCACCGTCAGCGGGCCGTAGCGTTTGATCGGTACCAGGTGCGTTCTGTCCTGGCCACGACGCAGTTGAAGCTTTAATAAAGCCTCCCAGTTTTGCGATTCTAATGCAGCCTCACCCATCTACTTTTCTGGTTAATTTTTGCTGGTAAACCCTGGTTTGCCGCGTCGCAGTAGTCCGACCATCGCGGCCGCCACGGCAAGCGTAATGGAAATCCCGGTAACAATGCTGGCGAAATCGTTCACCCCCGATTGCGTGACTATATCATCATGCCCGGGATGGGCCAGCGTATTGAACGGGATCAGCAGTAACAGGTATTTTATCGGTTTCATATTTGCCTCGTTTACACGGTTAGATATTCGCGGATCAGGTCATCGTTGAGCGCGTCGATCGGGCCCGCAGCCGCTTTACGGCCGCGATCGAGAATGGCGAAGTTATCGGCGATGCGCCGCACGATTGGCAGCTTTTGTTCGACCAGCAGCACCGTCATGCCGACATCACTGCTTAATTGTTTAATGATGCCGCCGATTTCCTGGACAATATTCGGCTGTATTCCCTCGGTCGGTTCATCCAGGATCAGCAGCTTCGGATCGACGCCCAACGCACGGCCGATCGCCAGTTGTTGTTGCTGGCCGCCAGACAGGTCGCCGCCACGACGCTCGAGCATGTCGGCGAGCACCGGGAACAGCTCGAAGATAAACCCGGGAATTTTTTTTGACTTGTCGGCGCGAGCCGATAAGCCGATCTGTAAATTTTCTTTTACCGTGAGCAGCGGGAAAATCTGGCGACCCTGTGGCACATAACCGATGCCCAGCGACGCGCGCTTTTCGGCATTCACCTTGGTAATATCCATGTCCTGGTAGCTGATGCTGCCCGAGCGAATCGGCTGCAAACCCATGACACAGTTTAGTAGAGTTGTCTTGCCAACCCCGTTGCGCCCCATCAGGCAATTACACTTGCCGGTTTCGAGTTCGAGGTCGAAATCCCACAGCGTATGGCTTTGCGAATAATACTGATTGAGTTTTTCGATTTTCAGCATGCTCGGTCACTCTCCCAGGTAGACTTCGATAACCGCGGGATCGGATTGCACCTGCTCCATGCTGCCCTCGGCCAACACCCGGCCCTGGTGCAGTACGGTTACCTGGCTTGCAATCGAGCGCACGAAGTCGATATCGTGCTCTACCACGACGACCGTATGCTCACCTGCCAGGTGATTTAACAGCTCCGAGGTTTTTTCCATCTCCTGGTGCGTCATGCCCGATACCGGCTCGTCGACCAGCAGCAAACGCGGCTTCTGCATCACCAGCATCGCGATTTCAAGCCACTGCTTCTGACCATGCGAAAGCAGTGACGCGGGCAACTGTTTCATTTCAATCAGACCGGCCTGCTGCAGGATTTCATCGATTCGATCGATGTCTTCCGCGGAGAGCCGGGCCGTCAGGGTATGCCAGACGCGTTTGTTGCAGGCCATGGCCAGCTCCAGGTTTTCAAATACCGTGTGCTGCTCGAAAACCGTCGGTTTTTGAAATTTTCGTCCGATACCCAACTGCGCAATTTCGGATTCGCTGAACTCCAGCAGGTCGATATTCTGACCCATGTAAACGCTGCCACTATCGGGTCGGGTCTTGCCGGTGATGATATCCATCAGCGTGGTTTTACCGGCACCGTTGGGACCGATGATGCAACGCAGTTCACCTTCGCGCAGGTACAGGTTGAGGCTGTCGATTGCCTTGAACCCGTCAAAACTGACCGACAGGTCCTCAATGTAAAGCATCTCGCCCTTGGTCGTATCAATTTCCAGTTCATCGGCACTGATCAGGAACTTGAAGACCTGGTCGCGGCGCGTGAAACTGCGCAAGCCCGCGAGGGCCGTCATGCCGTCTTCACTTCGGTTGGCGGAGTCCGGTTGCTTTCCTGTTGGAAAAACCCGAGTATCCCGCGGGGCGCGAATATGGTGACCGTTATGAACAGACCGCCCAGCGCAAACAGCCAGACTTCCGGGAAGGCGCCGGTAAAATAGGTTTTTGCATAGTTCACGATCAATGCGCCGAGCACTGCACCGAGTAATGTTGCGCGGCCACCGACGGCGACCCAGATCACGATTTCGATCGAATTGATCGGCGAAAATTCGGATGGATTGATAATGCCAACCTGGGGAACATACAACGCGCCCGCGATGCCGGCGAGTACGGCTGAAAATGTAAAAACCCAGAGCTTGAAATGGTTTACCCGATAACCTAGGAAGCGCACCCGGTCTTCGCTATCCCGGACCGCGACACTGACGCGACCCAGCTTTGAATTAACGATGTAGCGACAGCTGAAATAGCCCAGTGCCAGCGCCAGCGCGGAACAGATGAAAAGCCCGACACGGACAGAATCAGACTGTAGCGAAAATCCGAGCAAATCCTTGAAATCGGTGAGCCCGTTATTACCGCCAAAGCCCATTTCATTGCGAAAAAAGGCCAGCATCAGGGCATAGGTCATAGCCTGGGTCATAATCGACAGGTAGACGCCGGTAACGCGTGAACGAAAGGCGAACCAGCCGAACACAAATGCCAGCGCTCCCGGCACCAGCAGAATCATAATCGCCGCGAACCAAAACTGGTCAAGGCCAAGCCAGAACCATGGCAGGGACTCCCAGTTCAGAAAGACCATGAAATCGGGCAGCAGCGGGTTGCCGTAAACTCCACGGTCACCAATTTGTCGCATCAGGTACATGCCCATAACGTAACCGCCGAGCGCAAAAAAAGCGCCATGCCCGAGGCTGAGAATACCGAGGTAGCCCCACACCAGGTCGACGGCTATCGCCAGCAGGGCGTAGGTCAGGTACTTGCCCAGCAGGGTTACGGTAAAAGTGGAGACATGCAGCAGGTGCCCGGGCGGTATCAACAGGTTGGCAACAGAGACGTAGACGCTTAAGAACAAAAGCAGGGATAGAAATATCTTGCCGTGGCGATCGTTGCGCAGGATTATTCTGATCATTGCTCTGCAGCCCTGCCTTTCTGCGGGAACATGCCGCGGGGGCGTTTTTGAATATAGAGAATAATGAAAATCAGCACCAGTATTTTGGCGAGTACCGCACCGGTCGCCGGCTCGAGAAATTTTCCGACGACACCCAGGGACAGGCCGCTGATAAGCGTTCCCCAGAGATTACCAACGCCACCAAATACGACTACCATAAAAGAGTCAACGATATAGGCCTGGCCGAGATTAGGTCCGACATTGGTAATCTGGCTGAGCGCCACCCCGGCAATCCCGGCTATTCCCGAACCGAGACCAAATGTCATCGCATCGACCCATTGCGAGCGGATTCCCATGGCCCGCGCCATCGGCCGGTTTTGCGAAATTGCGCGAACGTGAAGGCCAAGAGAGGTTTTTGTCATGACCAGGTAGAGCAGCCCAAAAACTGCCAGGCAAAAGAAAAAAATGTAAAGCCGGTTGTAGGTAATCGATAACAGCGAATTAATTTGTAACGATCCACTCATCCACTCCGGGGTTACCACCGGGCGATTGAGCGGGGAAAAAATACTCCTGACCGCCTGTTGCAGGAACAGGCTGATGCCAAAGGTAGCCAGCAATGTTTCCAGGGGCCTTCCATAAAGGTATCGAATCACCAAACGCTCTATCGCAATGCCAACCAGTGCCGAGACCAGGAAAGCAGCTGGAATCGCGACCAGCAGCGACAGGCCGATATGATTCGGCATCAGTAACTGGATCACGTAAGTGGTATAGGCTCCGATCATGATCAACTCACCATGCGCCATGTTAATCACGCCCATGACACCGAAGGTTATTGCAAGACCTATTGCCGCAAGGGCCAGTATTGAACCCAGGCTCAGCCCGAAGAACAGAGTCTCCAGGTAAGAAAAAATAGAAACCCGTGTTTCGATAGTGCGCACCGACTTGTTGGCGGCGAGACGAACCGACTCCTCGCTGCTTGTGGAACCCAGCTTCTTTAGCTGGATCAATACCGCTGGATCAAGATTACCGTCGAGTTTTGCAATAGCAGCCAGTTGTGCTTCCACGTCACCGGACTCAAGTTTGCTAAATGCAATCACCGTGTCGATCGCATCGACTACATCGGGATCCGATTCTTTCAGCCTGATCGACTCAAGCTGGAACAACATTTCCGGGTCCTCATTGGCCATCAGGTTCTCGACTGCTATGAGTCGCACGGCCGCATCGGCATGAAATAGTTTGAAACGTGAGATTGCAGACCTGATCTGTTTGCGCAGCTTGTTATTGACGCTGACTTTTTTCACCTTGCGCTTACTGACAAGACCCAGGTCTTCGCCAGACAGGGCATCGGCAAGTTGAAATTTTGAGCCCTGCTTTTGTACCAGCACAATGCGCTTGTCTTTTTTAACGTAATACAGCTCACCCTGGGCCATCGCGTTTAGCAGTAGTTCCGAGGTTGCGTCTCCTGTCTGCGCCAGCATATCGATAGCAAGCGATTTGTCGTCAAAACTGCTCGACGATAATAGGCTTAAGGCCCGATCCAGTTCCGTCGCACTGGACAGGCTGAAATTAAACAGCAACAGCAAACCAACAAGGCTGCGCAAAACGATCACTGGCATAGCGACACTAACAACCGGGGAAGTAACATTGATTCAGGCATACATGAGTAAAAAACGGGACCGGCATCACCCGGTCCCGAGAATCCCAGTATCTCAGGAGGAGTAGATCATGGGAGGGGTAAGGTTTAAAAATTCTGACCCGAACAGGTTGCGGTCTCGACATTGTAGTTGCCGCAACTCAGCGGTGAACGCCAGTCGGCAACCAGAATTTTTGAATCCGGGAGGTAGTCGGACCAGGCGTCGCCCGGGACCAGGCCTTCAGTTTTCCATACGGTTTCGAACTGACCGTCATCCTGAATCTCGCCAATCAGAACCGGTTTGGTAATGTGGTGGTTAGGCATCATCGCCGACAGCCCACCGGTCAGGTTGGGAACCGCAACACCGATAATAGCCTCCTGGACCGCTGCAGGATCAGTGGTACCAGCCTTCTTGACTGCCTCAACCCACATTTTGAAGCCGATATAATGAGCTTCCATGGGATCATTCGTCACACGGTCTTCGTCCTTGGTAAAGGCATGCCATTTTTCGATGAACTCGTCGTTTTCAGGCGCGTCTACGCTCATGAAGTAATTCCATGCGGCGAGATGACCAACCAGCGGCTTGGTATCGATGCCGGACAGCTCCTCTTCACCAACCGAGAAGGCCACGACGGGAATATCTTCGGCCGATACACTCTGGTTGCCCAGTTCCTTGTAAAAAGGCACATTGGCATCTCCGTTGATCGTGGAAACCACCGCGGTCTTCATGCCAGCGGATCCGAACTTCTTGATGTCGGAAACGATACTCTGCCAGTCGGAGTGACCAAATGGCGTATAGTTGATCATGATGTCTGACTCTTTCACCCCTTTCGCCTTCAGGTAAGCCTCGAGGATCTTGTTAGTGGTGCGTGGGTAAACGTAGTCGGTGCCGGCAAGAACCCAGCGCTTTACACCGACTTCATTCATCAGGTAATCAACCGCGGGAATAGCCTGCTGGTTGGGAGCTGCCCCGGTGTAGAAAACATTCTTGGACGACTCTTCGCCTTCATACTGAACCGGGTAAAACAGGATACTGTCGAGTTCTTCGAACACCGGCAGTACCGATTTACGCGAAACCGAGGTCCAGCAACCAAAAGTAGCCGCAACCTTATCCTTGGTGATTAACTCGCGCGCCTTTTCGGCGAACAATGGCCAGTCAGAAGCCGGATCGACAACCACAGCCTCGAGTTGCTTGCCGAGAAGACCACCTTTTTTATTCTGATCCTCGATCAGCATCAGCATGGTGTCTTTCAGGGTTGTTTCACTAATCGCCATAGTGCCGGACAGTGAATGCAATACTCCCACCTTGATGGTGTCAGCAGCAATTGCCGGACTCAGCATGGAAGCTATAAACAGGGCCAGAGTCGTGAATGTTGTTAATTTAAATTTGCGCATTGGATATTTCTCGGTTGATTTCGACGCCGAGACACTAACAAACTATTTCACCGGCTAAAAACCCCCTGGTCCTTTCCAGGCTGCACGATAAAGCTTTTTAAATCTTTAAATTCAACGACTTAAGAAATTCCAAAATCACTGCCAATAATTCGCCTGCATTATTTTGAGGCATTTATGGATCACAAAATCGCACTGCTCTAGTGCTTTTGCACCGCCCTTGTGCAAACCACTACTGTATTAATGACACAGGTTCCCATACTCGATCGCTATTGAAGGGCAACACAAAACGACAAAAGAAATGATAAAGATTATCGGTAGATTTTTTTAGACAACTAGATAGTGTGCTAACAGAGGTTGATTTCAGCCTTTTAGTTATTACTAACCGGGACAGCATTGACGCCGACACCTTTGATTCCTGACTCTTCCTGCCTTGCTTCCTCGATCAACCATGATCGAAACGCGGCGGTATGTGGGTGGTCGGTTACTTCCTCGAGCGTGATCAGGTAATAAGCGTACTCGAGCGGCAGGCCGAGATCGAATGGAATAACCAGTCGTCCGGCGGCAATATCCTCCGAGGCCAGCGCGTTGATACTCAGCACAACACCCTGCCCTTCGACCGCCGCCGTCAGGGCCAGGTTCACGTGGTTGAAATGCACGCCATGGGTGAAGTCGACATTGTCGACTCCAGCGGCCTTGAGCCAGGTCGCCCAGTCAGGCCGGCCCTCGTAGAGGGTGTCGTCGTGCAGCAGGGTATGAAAGCGCAGATCCTCGGGAGATCGCAAGGGGTGTTTGCCTTTCAGCAAGCGGGGGCTGCATAACGGAATGGCATTGACCGAAAACAGTTTATCCACGCGACAACCCGGGTAATCGCCTTTGCCGAAACGTATGGCTATGTCGACATTATCCCTTTTAAAATTATCGGCGGGAATGGTCTTCTTGGACGTGTTCGAATCGATCAGGTTGCGGCTGGCCGTGATATTCAAATCGATACCCGGGCAGGCCTCGTGAAAACGATGCAGGCGCGGGATCAGCCACTTGGCAGCGAACGAAGGCGCCATCCAGACGGTCAGGGTCGCGTCTTCATTGGCGCCCCGAATTTGATGCACCGAGTCCCCCAGTTTTTCAAACCCTTCAGTTAGCATCGGCAGGCCGGCCTTTGCTTCTTCGGTCAACGACAGGCCGCGGCCATGCCGGTTGAACAAGTTGACGCCAAGCTGATGCTCGAGGGTTTTGATCTGCTGGCGAACGG
>JARFPR010000524.1 GCA_029288195.1 Gammaproteobacteria bacterium
GCGTGACTTCGATCGGGCGTTCGATCCAGATGCCGAACCGTGGCAGGCGCTGGCTGACAATTCCTGCCTGGTTGATCAAATCGACCAGCGGGGCACAGCTGCCATCGAGTATCGGCACTTCGTCGCTGTTAATTTCGACTAACAGGTTGTCGACGCCACAGCTACGCAGCGCAGCCAGTAAATGTTCTACCGTGCTAATAGTGACACCGTGCTCGTTGCCAAGTACGGTGCACAGGCGCGTATCGACGACATTTTTCCACGAGGCACGAATCAACATATGCTCGGGATCGACGTCGCGGCGCAGGAAACAGATGCCGGTGTTAGGCGCTGCCGGGTACAGCGTCATGGAGACCTTGTGCCCGCTATGCAGGCCGATGCCAACATAGTGAATGATTTCATTGGTCGTGCACTGTGATGTGCCATTGGCGAGCTTTGAGTAGATCATCGTAGCGTTCCTCTAATTAAAATTCGTTGTTGCGCTACTATGAATTTCATTGTTTAAATGGCGCTAATCCGCGGGCGCCAAACGCTTATCCCGATGTTATAAATCGATAAAAATGCATCCGAGTACACATTATTCAGCGTTATCTTCATGGGTTTTATTGATTGCGAAGGCAATCGACGCCTATGGATTTGATAGTCGCGAGCTGTTCGAAAAAGTTGGTCTGGATTACAAAAAACTGCGCGACCCGGTCGCGCGCTTCTCGTTCCCGGCAGTGGTTCGTTTATGGCAATTAGCGACTGAAATAACACGAGATCCGGGCTTTGGGCTCAGCGTGGCCAGTTATTGGCATCCGACCACGCTGCACGCGCTCGGTTATTCATGGCTAGCGAGCAATAACCTGGGGGAGGCATTCGAGCGTGCGTCGCGTTACACTCGCATCGTCAACACCGCCGCCAGCGGGGTGCTGCGTATTGAAAAATCTGCAGCTAGTTATTGCCTTATTATCGATGGTGGCGGCTTGAATCCACACCCGGTGCCCGCCTCGCTCGATGCGGCATTGGCAATGATGATGGTCATGAGCCGTGCCGCTTACGGAGAAGATTTTCGGTCACTTCGGGTTTCGTTGCGGCGTGATAAACCGGAGGATACGCAACGTTTCAGCGATTTTTTCGCGGCGCCAGTAGATTTTTCACAAGCGGAGAATGCGATGTGGGTTGATCCCGGGTTGGTGTCCGAACCATTGGCAACCGCCAACCCGGAGCTGGTGCGAATCAATGACCAGATCGTAACCGACTACCTGGCGAAACTCGATCGCAGCGACGTGACCATGCAGGTCCGGTCAAAATTAATCGAACACTTGCCTACCGGGCAGGTGAGCGAGGCGGAAATCGCGGCTTCGATACATATAAGCCAACGCAGTTTGCAGCGCAGGCTCAGGGATCAGGGAATGACGTTTACCCAGCTGCTGGAAAATACGCGACGTGACCTAAGTTCACAATATGTGCGTGATCCCCAACATTCGTTTAACGAGATCGCGTTCCTGTTGGGATTCTCCGAACCGAGTAATTTTTCGCGCGCGTTCAAGCGCTGGTATGGCAAGTCACCGAGTCAATATCGACTGGCCATGACCTCCTGAGTTTGCTTAACAGCGCAATCAAACCCCGATTCGATTGTCCCGGCTCTCCACCCCGTCGCTTTTTGCGGAAAATATCTCCACTGGCCATCGCCTTGTTGCATAATCACCCTGTTGCCAGTGTTCTACTGGATGAGACGGCCTTAACGGTGCGGAGGAAAAATAGATGACCCAGGATTATGTCAATAAATCAATTTTAGTGTTGATGCTATTTGCCATATCGGCACTATTCCTGTCGATGATTAGTCCATTTGTGATGGCCATCTTTCTTGCCGGGCTATTCAGCGCAATGGCGCGACCGGTTTACCGGCGCTTGAAAATCCTGTTCAAAGGGCACCGGCATTTCGCTTCAGTGACCACGCTATTGCTGATGATCGTTGTCGTGTTAATTCCTATGTTGTTTTTGGTCGGGCTCATTGTCGGACAGGCGATTGATGTTGGCCAGGCGGTAACACCCTGGATCAAGCAGAACCTGGAACAGCCCGACGAGCTAACAGCTTATCTGCAGCAGCTGCCGTTTTACGAATACATCGAACCATACCGCGGAATCATCCTGGAGAAGGCGGGACAGCTCGTGGGTATGATCAGCAACTGGATCGTGGGCGGTCTTTCCCAGGCAACACTGGGCACGGCCAACTTCCTGTTCATGACTTTTGTCTTTCTGTACACCATGTACTTTTTCCAGATGGATGGTGACAAGCTGATCAAAAAGATTCTCTATTACCTGCCATTGAATAGCGACGACGAAAGCCTGATGCTGAACAAGTTCACCTCGGTCACGCGCGCAACGTTGAAGGGAAGTTTGATGATCGGCGTATTACAGGGCGGCCTCGCAGGCATTGCATTCGCCGTTGCCGGCATCGACAACGCCGTGTTCTGGGGTACGATCATGGCTGTGCTGTCGGTAATACCGAGCGTCGGTTCGGCAATGGTGTGGCTTCCCGCCTCGATCATCCTGATCATGCAGGGCAGTGTCGGCGCCGGAGTTGGGTTGCTGGTTTTCTGCGGTTTGATTGTCGGTAGCCTGGATAATGTTTTGCGCCCGATACTGGTGGGCAAGGACACCAAGATGCATGAACTGATGATTTTTTTCGGTACCCTTGGTGGCATCATAATGTTCGGCATCGCCGGTATCTTTATCGGCCCCCTGAT
>JARFPR010000528.1 GCA_029288195.1 Gammaproteobacteria bacterium
GATCGAATCGGTTAGCTTTGATTCCTCGGCGCTGTGAGCCTCGCGCACATCGACGATGACTGCATCGGAGTTTTCGTCATATATTTTCTTCGCCGTGGCAACGTCTACGCATTCGATATGTTGTTGAGCTTCCGTTATTAAGTCGCCTGCAGATTTAAGCATGATAGTTTCCTGGTTTCCCGTTACTTCCGAAAGCAATAGTTTACTGCGAAATGGTTTCGGAACAAGGCTATCCCGGTGGCAGCTGACGGGAACTTTTCGGACGGGAAGCAGCAGGTTTAATAGTCAATATGCCCCCCGATGAGTTCACGGATGTCCTGGATCGGGGCTAATTTTCAAAAGTTTCTGCGATCGCCGCGCGTTCCACCGGAATCGAGACGATGCTCCAGTTGTCCACTGCCCATTGCAGGATTTCCTGGGGCCCGGCATTTTCCAGTTCGGGCTGTGGTGACTGGCCCAGGTGGCTTAGTGCGGCGAACAGCTGTCTCGACGGGTTCTGATGATCCAGCGCATTGGCCCCGGTTTGTTTGCTGAGCTTTACTCCCTGTGCATTGTTGACCAGTGGAATGTGCATGTAGTCGGGGGTTTTGAATCCCAGTTTTTGCTGCAGGTAGATATGCAGGCAGGTGTTTTCCAGCAAATCGGCACCACGTACAACTTCGGTAATGTTCTGTAATTCATCATCGACCACCACGGCCAGGTGGTAGGCGTAGATGTTGTCTGCTCGTTTGAGTACGAAATCGCCAACCGATTCAGACAGGTTCAAGGCAAATTCACCATACACCCGGTCGACAAATTTTATCCATTGCGCATTCCCGGTATTTAGCCGGATCGAATGGTTTTCGAGGGCTAACTGCTTTAAACGACAATTACCGGGATAAATCTGTCCCAGGGGTCCGCTGGGCACGCCCTGTTCGCGCAGGGTCCGGCGGCTGCATTCACAGGCGTAGCAATCCTCCTGGTTCAGTAACTTGTCGAGATAGTGCTGGTACTTTTCAAAGCGTTTACTTTGATAGCTGACGGTTCCGTCCCATTCGAAGCCGAAGACTTCCAGGTCACGCAGAATTTGATCGCTGGCGCCGGCCACGACGCGGGGGGTATCGACATCCTCGATACGCAACAGCCAGCTTCCCTGTTGCGACTTTACCTGGCAATAGCTCGCCAGGCCTGCGACCAGGGAGCCAAAATGCAGGGGTCCCGAGGGCGAGGGCGCGAATCGTCCAGTCAATGGCGTCAAGACAGCAGGTTTTCGAGAATACTTTGGTATATATCGGACAGTTGATCGAGTTCCTGCGTATTCACATGTTCATTAAGCTTGTGAATCGACTCGTTTACCGGCCCGAGCTCAAGCACCTGTGCGCCCGTGGGGGCGATAAATCGACCGTCCGAGGTGCCACCCGTGGTTTCGAGAGAGGTCGTCAGTCCCGTATGCTGTTTAATGGCCTGTTGCGCTGCTGCAACCAGTTCGCCTTCAGGCGTCAGGAACGGGTATCCTGATATCGACCAGTCGATGTCATATTCGAGCTCATGCTTGTCGAGTATTACGCGGGTGGTTTCCATTATTTGCTGCGCATCGATCTCGGTCGAATAGCGCAAGTTAAACGCAATTTCGGCGTGGGCTGGAACCACGTTATGTGCCCCGGTACCGGAGTTGATATTCGAAATCTGGAAACTGGTGGGCGGAAAAAAACGGTTTCCCTGGTCCCACTCGTGCCGCGCAAGTTCGTGCAATGCCGGCATTGCACGGTGGATCGGGTTGTCTACCTTGTGCGGATAAGCGACGTGCCCCTGTACGCCGTGAATCACGAGTTTTGCACCGATCGAGCCACGCCTGCCGTTTTTGACAACGTCGCCTACGTGGACGTGACTGGAAGGTTCTCCAATCAGGGCCCAGTCGATTTTTTCACCCCTTGCCTCGAGTGTCTCGATCACCTTGACGGTGCCGTTAACCGCTTTGCCTTCCTCGTCGCTGGTGATGAGCAGCGCTATCGACCCATGATGATCCGGGTGCGCAACCACGTATCTTTCGCAGGCAGTCACCATTGCCGCGATACTCGATTTCATATCCGCTGCTCCGCGTCCAAACAGGTTGCCATCGCGAATTTCCGGGGTAAACGGATCACTATGCCATTTCTCCAGTGGTCCGGGCGGTACCACGTCGGTGTGGCCGGCAAAGGCAAGCACCGGCGCGGTCTTGCCGCGGCGCGCCCACAGGTTGGTGACATCATCGAAAACCATGATTTCGCAGGTAAAACCAATCGCCTCGAGGCGCTCGATCAATAACGCCTGGCAACCGGCATCGTCTGGGGTTACCGAGGGTCTGGCAATCAGGTCAGATGCAAGTTTCAGGGTTGCGCTTGCCATGGCTTAGCCAAAGATCTCCTGGTACTGCGCCGCACTGAAGCCAAGATGTAGCTGCTCGTCTTTAGCCAGTATCGGTCGCTTGATGATCGCCGGATTGTCGAGCATTACGCTAATAGCCGATTCATGATCAATGCCGTCTTTGAGCGCGTCTGGCAAGGCGCGCCAGGTGGTGCCACGACGATTCAGCATGGCCTCCCAGCCCAATACCGCCTCCATGGATTGCAGCTGATCCTTGTCAAGCCCCTGCTTGCGATAGTCATGGAATATAAACTCGACCCCGTGATCGTTCAGCCATGCCCGGGCCTTTTTGATCGTGTCACAATTGGGTATTCCGTATAAAGTTACCGCGTGAACCATGGCCTGCCTATATGTTGCGTATCAGTTCGTTGATCCCGACCTTGGCGCGTGTTTTTTCATCGACCTGTTTGACAATGACCGCGCAGTAAAGACTGTACCTGCCGTTGTCGGACGGCAAGTTACCGGCGACTACGACCGAACCCTCGGGAATACGGCCGTAGCTCACTTCGTCGGTTTCGCGATTATATATCTTGGTACTTTGACCTATATAGACACCCATCGAGATCACCGAGTTCTTCTCGACAATCACGCCCTCGACAACTTCCGAGCGTGCCCCGATGAAACAATTGTCCTCGATTATGGTGGGAGAGGCCTGCAGCGGTTCGAGTACGCCACCGATGCCGACGCCGCCCGAAAGATGAACATTTTTACCGATTTGCGCGCAAGAACCGACCGTTGCCCAGGTATCGACCATGGTGCCGCTGTCGACGTAAGCGCCGATATTGACATAGCAAGGCATCATTACCACACCGGACGCGACAAATGATCCCTTGCGCGCCACGGCCGGGGGAACCACGCGAACCCCGCTGGCGGCGTGCTGTTCGGCCGAACAACCGTCGAACTTTGAGGCGACCTTGTCGAAATACTGGGTAAATCCACCCGGCATGACCTGGTTTTCACGAATGCGGAATGACAACAGCACGGCTTTCTTTAACCACTCGTTGACCTGCCAGCCGCCGGCGACCGGCTCGGCAACGCGCTGCTGTCCTGAATCGAGAAGCTCGATCGCCTCGAGCACAGCATTTTTGATCTCGGCATCGACGTTGCCGGGATTTATTTCAGCTCGATTTTCGAACGCCTGTTCGATAATTTGCTGAAGTTCAGCCATGGTGTTTCTCCTAAAGTGCCGCTAACAGTGAATTGATTCGTTTGGCCGCGTCGAGGCATTCGTCCAGGGGGGCTACCAGCGCCATGCGCACCCGGTTTTCTCCGGGATTGCCTTCACCATGATCGCGTGCCAGGAATCTGCCTGGCAGCACGGTCACGTTTTGCTCAGCGTAAAGACGTTGCGCGAACTCGGTATCTGAAATTGGCGTTTTGGCCCACAGGTAAAAACCCGCCTGCGGTTTCTGCGGCGCGAGTGTATCAGAAAGCAGTGCCAAAACCTGCTCAAATTTTTGCCGGTAAAGATTCCGATTTTCGACAACATGGGCTTCATCACTCCAGGCCACGGTACTTGCGGTTTGCGTCGCTGGCGGTAAAGCACAACCGTGATAGGTTCGGTAGAGCAGGAATTTTTCTATTATTTGCGCATCTCCCGCCACAAATCCCGAACGCAATCCCGGTAAATTAGATCGCTTCGACAGGCTGTGAAATGCCAGGCAATGCCTGAAACTGTCGTTTCCCATACCCGCGGCAACACCAAGTAAACCGGGGGGAGGGTTATTTTCTTCAAAGTAAATTTCTGAATAGCACTCATCGCTGGCGATAACAAAATCGTGGCGATGGGCCAGCTCGATCAATTGTTCCAGGTATTGACGCGACATGACAGACCCGGTTGGATTACCGGGATTGCAAATGTAAATCATCTGGCAGTCCGACCATTCCTGTGGGTCAACCTGGTCGAGGTCGGGAAGGAAATCTTTTTCCGGCAGGCAATCGAGATAGCGCGGTGATGCGCCAGCCAGCACCGCGGCACCCTCGTATATCTGGTAAAACGGGTTCGGCATGAAAACCAGGGGATTGGAGGCAGTGCGATCGATGATGCACTGGGCGATAGCAAACAGGCCTTCGCGCGTGCCGCTTACCGGCAACAGGTTCACTTCCGCATCCAATACATCCTGTGCCATCGAGTAGCGTGTTGTTAGCCAGTTCGCAATCGCCTGACGCAACTCGTCTTTGCCGCGCGTGCCGGGGTAGGTCGATAACTGGTGCAGATGAGCGATCAGGTTCTCGACCACAAACCGGGGTGCCGGATGCCTGGGTTCACCGATTGACAAGGCGATATGATCAAGCTGTGCCGGCGGGTGCAGGTTCTCTTTCAGCTGGACCAGTTTTTCAAACGGGTAAGGCTGTAGCAGGGATAAATCTTTGTTCATGAGTGCCTGGTCAGTACTGGTGCGGACAGTATAACGGCACCGACCGAGTTTTAAATGATTAGCCCGAAACGGGTACACCCGAATTTGGAGGTGTTGTGATTTATTTACATCTGGTGGATCGGGATTTGAGACCCCGGTCCCAGTTACGATTGTTGAGCTACTTATAATTTAATGCTCAAGATTCTCCGGTTATATGTTTGTGTGTTAACCCCATCTACCCGGTGGGGTTTTTTCTTTTGAGCTGCCAGTAACTAAGCGATAGCGATGTCGCGCCGGCCCGGGGTACTTAGGGTTTTGCCATCACTACTGTAGGTTTTACAATTACTCGACGCACCAAGCCCGGTCAGTATACCGAGTGAACGTTTTACGCGGTCCCGACCTTTGCTGACCAGCAGGCTATTGATCTGAATGGCATGTTGCAGTTGTACCAGGCTTTGTATTAACTGCTGGTAAAGACCGGAGACACGGTTTTGCTCGTCGTCACACCAGGCCATGCATTTGTTAAAGCCGTCGCTATCCTGGCTAAAACCATAGTCGGCCAGCAGCTGGTAACGCTGTTGCTCGAGTCTTTCGATATCATCGACGGTGAAATCCGGATTTGACAGTGAGTCCTGCAGGTTTTCCAGTCGATTTTCGGCTATTGCCTGCTTGATATTGGCCAGGTATTCGGTGGCTTTGCTAATACGTGCGTTATGCGCTTCCAGCAGTTCGATCAGTTGTTCACGACATGATTGGCTATTCACGGCAGTAACTTCTCGATTTCACTATATTTGCGCGCGATCACTTCGGCATCGGTCTGGTACTCCCCCTTGCCGATTGCCTGCTTAATCGATTCTACGCGGGCTTCGTTAACCTCGGGAAGATTCTTGATTTGTTCGCTCAATTCCTCGATCAGCGTGGTACTACTCAGTTCGACGGTACTCGTTTCGCTGGCTTTATTGGCAGCAGGTTGTTTTTGCGCAGCCTGCTGGTTTGTTTTCGCAGTAGATCCAGCCTTGGTATCCCCGGATACCCCGGTATTTCGCAGGCGGTTTTGCGTATTAATCGCGTCGGACATTGCTGGTCTCCTTGAGATTCCTGTGTACCTTATCGGCCGTATGACAAAATAGTTTACTGTTAAAAGCATTTAGATTCATCAGATGCTTACTCGTACCAGGGCTTCGCCCGAGACTATCCCTTCGACAACTCTAAGCGACTGGCTATTGCGAACCTTTACTACCTGGCCGAGGGTGGCGGACTTCAGGGCTGTGCCGGTCGATTTGATTTGCAGCCCGTTGTAATCTAGCACCAGCGTAACCTGTTGGCCCGAACGAACCATTAACCTGGGACTCAGGTTTTTGGGGGTGAGAACAGTTCCACGCTTCAGGTTACGTCGTGCCTGCAGCTGATCGAAGCCGCTGTTTTTCACGTAGTAGCCATTTCTAAGTAGCGCTATATTATGCTTCTGAAGGGTGACCGCCGATGTGTCAATATTTTGACCTTTCAGTAATGGATTGGCGGTAACGATGACGTCTTCGAAGACTTCGATGCGTACCGGTAAATGAATTTTCCAGCCAGAATCTATCGGACAACGCACCAGGATTGCGGTGTTCCCCAGGTCTCTGTCGGGTCGCACGAAATCGACCGCCAGGGCTTTTGGGCATACTTTAAGGCGCAGCCTTGAATCCAGCTTGCTGAGCTGAAAGCGAGGTGGATAGGGGCTTTCGTAAGGATATTTCGAGATAAAGGATTCAGTTTGCATGCGGATTGAAGCCAGGCTCTGGTAATCCGTAGCCAGTAGTGACGATGAGGATGCCACTATGAAACAGATCGTTATCGCTAGGTGCAATACCGACCTTGTAACGGTTTTCAGAATCATTTGCCTGGTCATGACAAGAGTCACTGCAATTATCAGGCCAAAACTCGGCTCTGTTGCCAACTTTAATATAGTATCGATCCCGGGTAGATCCGTTAGGGATTTTTTTCTGGACGTCGATTTGAGGAATTCAGGCAATTCTGCAGGACAATACCCGCTTTCGTGATCTTGCAGGCTGCAGTCCACCAGCAGCGCCCAAGGGGTGCAGAACTTGCTTGTTGAGTATCGTGACGGCTTGCTGAAGGGGCTGCAAGGAGGCGGCAATATTGCCTCTTTGTGTTGCCGCATTGCCACCCATGGGCCAGACGCCAGGACCTAAGTCTTTGATTTACAATAATAATAATTTGGTGGCACCGTCTATGCAAAGGTAGCCGTAATGATGATTTACGGTGAGAACCATGCCCATTAGCTTTGAAAGAGCCTTTTCAATACACGATGACGCGCTGCTGCTGCGTGGCCAGCGCACCTCGATTCTGGCTTCTAATATCGCCAACGCAGATACCCCGAACTATAAAGCGCGCGATATTGATTTTGGGGCAATGCTGCGCAACGCAAGCCAGCAGCAGGTTGGCCGGGTTGCGATGGCGAGCACGCATCGTGACCACATTGCACCCCAGACAAACGCCCTGCAGCCTGCACTGATGTATCGTAATCCGTTGCATCCGTCGTTAGACGGCAACACTGTAGATTCACACGTTGAACAGGCCAAGTTTTCCGAAAATGCGTTGATGTTTCAAACCAGCTTTAGTTTTCTGAATAGCAAGGTTACGGGTCTTATGAAGGCTCTGAAGGGAGAATAATCATGGGACTGTTTGCCAATTTTAATATTTCTGGAAGCGCAATCAGCGCGCAGTCGGTGCGACTGAATACCATCGCCAGCAACCTGTCCAATGTCGAAACCAGTGCCAGCAGCGAGGCCGAGGCTTATCGTTCGCGTCAGCCGGTGTTCCAGGCAATGCTCGGCGATCATGCACGACCGGGTGAGGTCGGCGTGAAGATGCTTCAAATCGTTGAAAGCCAGGAGAAGGTGACAAGTCGTTACGAGCCGGGTCATGTGCTTGCCAATGAAGAGGGTTTTGTGTTTGGCAGCAATGTCAACCCGGTCGAAGAGATGGCAAACATGATTTCGGCTTCACGCGCCTACCAGAATAACGTGCAAGTATTGAGTACCTCGCGCGACCTGTTGTTGCGGGTTCTGTCGTTGGGAAGTTAACGGAGACTGAAAATGTCTGATATCGATACTAATTCAATTTATGCCCAGCTTGGTTTAAGCCAACCTGCGGAAAATAATACCAGGGACAACGATGAACTTGGGCAGGCCGAATTTCTGGCATTGATGACTGCCCAACTGCAATACCAGGACCCGCTCAAGCCGATGGAAAATGGAGATTTCCTGGGCCAGATGGCCCAGTTCGGTACTGTCAGTGGCATCAATGATTTGAATGCTACGTTCAATACTTTGAGTTCGTCATTCCAGTCAAACCAGGCCTTGCAGGCTTCGACCCTGGTTGGTCGGCGCGTCCTGGTCCCTGCACAAACCGGCATCCTGAATGAGGGTGCTAACTTGATGGGGTCCGTTGAGCTCGCTCAAACCGCCAGTAATTTAGTTGTTACGATCAAGAATGCTGCCGGCCAGCTGGTAAATCGCCAGGAGTTGGGTCTGCAGCAGGCAGGCTTGATCGATTTTGAATGGAATGGTCTGGATGCAGACGGCAATAGTCTGCCGAGTGGTGAATACCAGATTGCAGCAGAGGTTTATCGAGGCACCGAGGTCACCTCGGGAAGTATGTTTACGGTGGTTGATGTCGAGAGTGTAACGCTCGGCGTCGGTGGTCAGGATCTCACGCTCAGCGTGTCCGGCCTCGGCGATATCGATATGGGCCAGGTTCGCAAAATAATGTAACAAGGCAGGAGAATATAATGTCATTTAATGCAGCACTCAGCGGATTACAAGCCGCAACCGTCGATCTTAGTGTTACCAGTAACAACATCTCTAACGTCGCAACCACCGGATTCAAGAATTCGCGCACCGAGTTCGGCGATCTGTTCGAAATATCGCCTTTTGGCAATACGTCTACCCAGGTCGGCAGCGGCGTGGAGGTATTGAGCGTGAGTCAGCAGTTCGACCAGGGTAACCTGAAATTCACCGATGCTAGCCTCGATATGGCGATCAGCGGCCAGGGTTTTTTCGTTACCAACAAATCCCTGACCGGCAGCGACTTCTCATATACCCGTGCGGGCCAGTTTGGCGTTGATAATTCCGGTACCATCACCAATAGTTCGGGCGAATTCCTACAGGCTTTCCCGGTAGATGCGAGTGGTAATGTTACCTCGACCAGTCTGAACACCACGATTCCGATTGTGTTGCCGGCAACCACGGGTGCGCCGCAGGCGACTACCGAAGTAGAAGTGGGTCTGAACCTGGATGCTTCGAGACCTACTATCGACCCTGTCACGTTCGACCCGACTGCAAGCAATACCTATTCACACGCGACTTCGACCACGGTGTATGACTCACTCGGCGCCTCGCATGTGATGTCTTACTATTTCATCCATGACCTGTCGGGATCGGCGACAAATCCACTTCCAGGCGACCCTAACCAGTGGATTGTTGCGTCCTATCTTGATGGTGCCGAAGTCGATATCGCGGGCGGTACCGCGGTTGCCCACCTGAACGGCGGTTTGCCGGTTACCCAGGATGTCGGAATCCTGAATTTTAATCCTGATGGCAGTTTTGCCAGCAGTACTCCTGCTGCGCTGCAAAACGTTGCGATTCCGTTAACCACCGGTGCTAGCCCGCTCACCATACTGCATGATTTCGCCAACAACAGCACGACCCAGTTTTCGGCTGCGTTTTCGGTCAGCACCCTCGATCCCGATGGCTTTACCACGGGCAGGCTGACGGGGCTCGATATTTCTGAAGAAGGATTGCTGCGTGCGACTTACAGTAATGGCATCCAGACTCCCATGGGCCAGGTAGCGATGGCTGATTTTGCCAATGTCCAGGGATTGAATGCCGTGGGTGGAACCGCCTGGCAGGAAACTATCGAGTCGGGGCCGGTGATCACCGGTGCTGCCGGAACCGGACGTTTCGGCCTGATTCAATCGGGGGCGCTGGAAACCTCTAACGTCGACCTGACACAGGAGCTGGTAAGCCTGATCACTGCACAGCGAAACTTCCAGGCAAACGCGCGTTCGATCGAAACAGCGAATTCGATTACCGATACCATAATCCAGATTCGATAAGACATTGAGGCTTAAATCGTAATGGATAATTACCTGTACCTGGCAATGAACGGAGCTGCGCAAGCGATGCTTGCGCAGCAAAGTAATGCCAATAATCTTGCCAATGTCAGCACGGTTGGTTTCAAGTCTGCGCTCGACTTTTTCGAATCAAACCCGGTATCCGGTCCAGGTTACGCTGATCGTGTTTACGTCAGTGACGAGGGCAGTGGTGCTAATTTGAATCCTGGTGCAGTTATTACGACCGGGCGGGATCTTGACCTTGCACTTAATGGTGAGGGATGGTTTACGGTTCAGGCCGCTGATGGTAGCGCCGCGTATTCACGACGTGGCGATTTCAGAATCGACCCCAACGGGCTACTACTCAACGGCGCCAATCAAATTGTACTGGGTGACGGGGGGCCGATAACAATTCCGCAATTTGAAAGCCTGCAGATCGGTCGTGACGGCAGTATCAGTATTCGTCCCACCGGTCAGGCTGCCAATGCCCTGGTGGGGATTGATCGAATCCGCCTGGTTAATCCGCCGCAGGATCAGCTTTATCGTGGTGAAGATGGGCTGTTTCGCAGTCGAGATGGCGTCGAGGCCGTCGCCGATGCTTCGGTCAGCGTAACCGCGGGTGCACTTGAAGCAAGCAATGTCAACACGGTCGACGCGATGGTACGCATGATTGACTATGCGCGCTACTATGAGCACCAGGTCAAACTGATGAAGCTTGCCAGCGAGAATGACGAAGCCAGTGCGAGCTTGATGCGTATGCCCGGCTAGCGTGGCAAAATAACCGGGTATTGACTACCGGGAACAGTTTTGAACGATTCAGATAGCGCACGCCAGGATTTCCTGGCGCTGCGCGATAACGCCTCCAGTGCCCAGCTAGCGACTCTCGCAAAAGACACGTCTCCCGAGGCGAGTTACGCACCTTGCGTATTGTTTGCAGGGGATTACTATTTTTTTCTCAGCCAGCTGGCCAGCCACACCGCCAACCTGATGCGCAATCCCGAGCTTGGTTTGATGCTGATCGAAGATGAGTTCGAAGCAGCAAATGCGTTTGCTCGACGGCGTATCAGCCTGCAGGGCAGGGCCGAGCCTGTTGCGCGGGATAGCGATATTTTCAAAAGCGTGCTCAAACAGTTTCACCAGCGTTTTGGCAAGGTGATGAAGATCATTGAACCGCTCCCTGATTTTCAACTATTTTGCGTGCGTGTAACATCGGGTCGATTTGTGCGTGGATTTGGGCAGGCCTACGAATTAACCGGGGATAAACTCGATGACCTCCACCTCACCGATCCGAGGCGATGAAATGAAGGCCACGGGTGAGATTTTTTTCGACCTGCGCAAGCGAGCCTATCTAAATCCGGAAGGTGCCGATCGCCCGCTGAAAAGTCCCATTCCGCATGACACCCTGGTTAAGGCTCGAAAGTATCGCCTGCAACGAATACGTACAAGGTTGCAGGAATTCGATTGTGCGGCAATTCTGCTCTACAGTCCGATCAATATCCGCTACGCCCTCGATGTGACTAACATGCAGGTCTGGACCGCACACGATGCGATGCGTTACGCGCTGATCTTTGCTGACGGACCGGCAATCATGTTCGAGTTCAAGGGTTGCCATCATTTATGCGACGGTTACGAAGGCATCGATGAGGTGCGCAACTCGATTCCGTGGATTTTCATGGAAACCGGTACTCGCAGCGAAGAAATGGTGCGCGACTGGAGCCGCGAAATAGCCGAGCTGATGCGTGAACACGGGGCCAATAAGCGAATTGCGATCGACAAGGTCGAGCCACCTGGGCTCAAGGCGCTCGAAGCGGAAGGTTTCGAGTATGTCGAAGGTCAGCAAATTACTGAACTGGCGCGCGCGATCAAGAGCGAGGACGAATTGACCTTGATGCGATGGACGATACGCGTTTGCGAGGCCGGGATGGCGCGCATGTACGAGAACTCACTGCCGGGACGCACCGAGCAGGAATTGTGGGCGGAATTACATTACGAAAATGCGCGTTCCGGTGGGGAATGGCTTGAAACCCGCTTGCTGACCTGCGGGGCACGCACCAATCCCTGGTACCGGGAGTGCTCAGACTATGTCTGCCAACAAGGGGAAATGATCTCATTTGACACCGACCTGATCGGGCCTTACGGATACTGCGCCGATCTGTCGCGTTCGTGGACCTGTGGCTATACCGCGATGACAGCAAAGCAATCCGAACTTTACCGCGCGGCTGTCGAGCAGATAAATCACAACCTGCAAATTATCCAGCCCGGGATGAGTTTTCGCGAGTTCAATGCGAAGTCCTGGCAGATTCCGCAACAGTATCAACCCTATCGCTACTCGCTGGCGGCACATGGTGTCGGCATGGCGGACGAATGGCCGGTGATTCCGCTGCACCCCGATTTTGCAAGCGCGGGTGAAGGTTATTTCGCGGAAAACATGGTGCTCTGCGTGGAAAGCCTTATCGGTGAAAAAGGCAGCGAGTCGATCAAGCTGGAAGTCCAGGTGGTGGTCAGGGACGGGGGCATCGAACGTCTCGACAGTTTCCCGTTCGAGGAGATTTAGTTCGCGTTTCAGGGAACACGATTCGTACTGTGATCGTTGCATCTGCTTCGCTTTGCCAGGCCGATGTTTCAATTTTCCTGGATAAAATTAATGCAAAATTCGCTAGAAACTTTGAAAAACCTGTGGTCTACTAACGTCCATCAATATCAGTGGCCCCTGACCTGGAGTTGGAGACACAGCCCCAGAAGGTCAGTAAAACAAGGGCGAAGAGACTGGAGGAGATAGCTGCCGAATAAAAATAATAGCGGCTGCGAGAACGAGAAAGGCGCCCACAGGCGCCTTTTTTTATGGGCAGGAACTCTTCGTTATGTTTAATATTCTAATCCTGCAAGCATCGTCGTAATTTCGGAGTAATAATTCAGCATGCGTGACATAAGTGAAAACGACCGCGCCATTCAGCGGTGGTTGCAAGTTTGCCTGGTGTTAGTTTTTGCGATGATAATTTTGGGTGGGGTAACGCGGCTTACCGATTCAGGACTTTCCATGGTTACCTGGCATCCGACCGGAATGCTGCCGCCGCTCGACACTAAACAGTGGCTCGTCGAATTCGAACGTTACCAGCAATATCCCGAGTTTCAGAAACTTAATAGCGATATGACGCTTGATGGCTTTAAATCGATTTACTGGTTTGAGTACTCGCATCGTATGCTCGGGCGATTGATAGGCGTGGTATTCCTGCTGCCGTTTATATACTTCTGGTTACGCAAAATGATCAAACCGGGATTAACCCCTCGATTGATAATCATGTTTGTCCTGGGAGGGTTGCAGGGTTTGCTCGGTTGGTACATGGTTAAAAGTGGGCTGGTAAGCAATCCGCATGTCAGTCAATATCGATTGAGTGCACATTTGCTCAGTGCGATTCTGATCTACGGATTCATCTTGTGGACGATATTCAACCTGGTGACGACAAGAGAGTACCGGCGTCTTGCCGAGTCGAGTGTCGCAGGTTGGCGCAAGTTGTCCCTGGGCCTGGTCATCCTGGTGCTGATCACGATTGTTTCCGGCGGTTTTGTGGCCGGGCTCAAGGCGGGATTAATTTTCAATACCTTTCCACTGATGGGTGGCAGCCTGATACCCGAGGGTATCGGTGCCTTGTCTCCCTGGTATCTGAACCCACTGGAAAACATGGTCACCGTGCAGTTCAACCACCGATGGCTGGCGATTATAACCGGAATAATCCTGATTATCTGGTACATCAGGGGGCGTTCGCATTTCGAAGCAACGATGCTGCAAGGCAGTTTCAAGCTCGTCGGCATGATGGTAATCATTCAGTTGGTACTTGGTATTACGACCCTGCTAATGCAGGTTCCCGTGCTGCTGGGCGCTTTACACCAGGCCGGCGCGCTGCTGTTATTCAGCGCTCTACTTTTTAATTTACATGCACTCAGCCGGGTGTAGTTGCCGCGACAGGCGGTTATAATTGCCCGCTTTGGTAAAATCGAGACTGGGATCCGATGAGCATTTCCAGAATTGGACAGGGTTATGATGTGCACGCATTCACTGATGGCGACGGCTTTGTCCTGGGTGGCGTTTTAATATCCTGTGATAAAGCTGTAGTAGCCCATTCCGATGGCGATGTACTTATACACGCTTTATGCGATGCATTGCTGGGTGCCATGGGGCGCGGTGATATCGGTCGCTTGTTTCCTGATAGCGATTCACGCAACGAGGGTCGGGATAGTCGTGAATTTTTACGCGCAATAAAACAACTGCTTGATAGCGATGGCTTCCGCCTGGGGAATGCCGATGTCACCATCATTGCGCAGGCACCGAGAATGGCACCCCACATCGACACGATGAAAGAAATCCTGGCGCAGGAGCTGGACTGTGCGCCTGCAAAAATCAATATTAAGGCAACCACGACCGAGCGGCTTGGATATATCGGACGCGAAGAGGGTATTGCCGCACAGGCGGTAGTCATGCTGGAGACGGATCAATGACCCTCGGGCCGGTTATGCTCGATATCGCCGGATGCGAATTAACCCCCGAAGATCGTAAGCGCCTCCTCCACCCACAGGTCGGCGGTGTCATTCTGTTCAGCCGTAACTACCAGGACCCGCATCAGCTCGCCGGTCTGTGCAGCGACATTCATGCGCTTAGAGATCCGCGCCTGGTGGTTGCGGTTGACCATGAGGGTGGTCGGATACAACGTTTTCGCGACGGATTCCAGGCGATACCGGCAATGGGGTTGCTGGGTGATCTTTACGACGAGGATGCGCAACAGGCAATCCGCCTGGCTGAGACATTCGCCTGGGTGATGGCAGCCGAGTTACTCCATTACGGCGTTGATTTGAGCTTTGCCCCGGTTCTGGATATTGCTAATCCGATCAGCAGTGTGATCGGTGATCGCGCTTTTCACCGGGACCCGGAAACGGTTTCTCATTTAGCCAATGCCTGGATTCGGGGCATGCGCAGGGCAGGCATGGAAGCGGTGGGCAAGCACTTTCCCGGACACGGTTCGGTGGAAGGTGACTCTCACCATGTGATGCCGTTCGATCGTCGCCGCTTCCACGAAATCGAAGCGCTGGACCTGGTGCCTTTTCGGCGGGTGATTGCAACTCATCTAACCGGCATTATGATGGCCCATGTAATTTATGATCACGTGGATAAGGCCGCGGCAGGTTACTCGCGCTACTGGATAGAGACGGTCTTGCGCGGGCAGCTCGAGTTTGAGGGTATTGTGTTTAGCGATGACTTGAGCATGAGCGGTGCAGAATCGGTCGGCGGTTACCCGGAACGCGCAAGGCACGCGCTGGCAGCCGGCAGCGATATTCTGCTGGTTTGCAACAATCCGGACGGTGCCGATGAAGTGCTGGATTCGCTTGACGATTACGCCAATCCGACCTCGCAGCTGCGCATGATACGCTTGCACGGAGAGGCGGTGAATGCGGATTTGTTTGCCTCCCGGGACTGGCAAAATGCCTGTGAGGAATT
>JARFPR010000032.1 GCA_029288195.1 Gammaproteobacteria bacterium
GTTCTGTTCGTCGTTGGTCTCTTCTGTTGGCCACAGAATTGCACCCGGGGAAATGCCGTTAACCCGCACCTCGGGTGCGAGTTCCAGCGCCAGCGATTTGACCAGCATCTGGTTGGCCGCCTTGGCGCTGCAGTAGACGCTATGGTGTTTGAGCGGTAGCGAGGCGTAAATATCAATCAGGTTAATAATGCAACCCGAACTTTGTTTTAGTGCCGGGTAGCATGCCTGTGAAAGGAACAGGGGTGCTCGATAATTGCTGGCAGTCAAATCATCCCAGGCTTGCTGATCAATTTGACCAAACCTGGTGGGATAAAAACTGGACGCATTATTAACCAGAATATGCAGGCCATCGAATGCGCTAATAGCCTTGTTGGCAAGCGCTTCGAGTTCGGTGACCGAGCTTAAATTAGCACCCAGGGCGATTGCCGAGTCATCCCGCAGCTGGTTGAGCTCAGTCACCAGCATCTCGGCCGCGTCTGCCGAAGCGCGGTAATGGATAATGAGATTTGCCCCGTTTTGATGTAGAGTGCGGGCGATCTGAGCACCGAGGCGATTTGCCGCGCCGGTTACCAGCACGGATTTATCAGTTAACAACATCAGTCAAGCGAACGCGAAAAGTGTCATCATATCATCCCCGTAAGCAGACGCTAGTCCGTAGCAGAGAAACACAGAGTGCCAAAGAATCTTTTATCCGGACATGATTCCCGGGGATTGGAATTGCCACTACCCGACGCGGCCGCCATTGCGCACAGTACCCGCCTGGTGGATGCCATCGCTGCTCGAATCGAAATCCGGGGAGGCGTCATTGGATTCGACGAGTATATGCAGATGGCGCTGTATGAACCGGGGCTCGGTTATTATTCGGCGGCTGCGGCCAAATTTGGTGCGCCGGGCGATTTCGTAACCGCCCCGGAAATCTCGCCGTTGTTTGGATTTTGCCTGGCACGACAGGCGGCCGCCGTCATCGCGCAGGGGTGTAGTGCGCGGATTCTTGAGTTTGGTGCCGGCAGCGGTAAGTTATGCGCACAGATACTGACTACCTTACCCACGCTTGAGCACTACCAGATACTCGACCTCAGTGCCGATCTGAAGCAACGACAGCAAAACCACCTTCGTGCTGAACTGCCGGCGGAACTGTTTCACAAAGTTGAATGGTTAAGCAGTCTGCCGCAGGAATTTGATGGTATCGTGCTCGCCAATGAAGTACTCGACGCCATGCCCGTGCATATCCTGTCAAAGCAGGGGGAGTGGCTTGAGCGCGGCATTGGTTACGATGGACAGGGTTTCACCTGGCAAAGCTTTACTCCGCAGCAGGCCGTGATTGACTCGATCCGATCGATCGAGGCACGTCTCGGAGATTTCGCGGAAGGCTACCGCAGCGAATTGAACCTGAATTACGGGCCCTGGTTAAAAGCGCTTGCGCAAACCTGTAAACGTGCGCTGGTATTGATCATCGACTATGGTTATGAGCAGGACCAGTATTACCATCCGTCGCACGCTCGCGGTACCCTGACCTGTCACTACCAGCATCGAGTGCACACTGATCCACTGGTTTACCCGGGGTTGCAGGACATTACCGCGTTTGTCGATTTCGATGCTTGTGCCGATGCGGCCGAAGCAAATG
>JARFPR010000033.1 GCA_029288195.1 Gammaproteobacteria bacterium
CGCCAGGCGCGCGCAAAAACCCGCCGCAAATCCCGCCTCGAAGAAATTCCAGGCATAGGCATCAAAAAAAGACAGTTACTGCTGAACACATTTGGCGGCTTGCAGGGTGTCCAGGCCGCAGGCGTTGAAGAATTGATGCAAATCAAGGGAATTAACCGAGAGACCGCACAGACAATCTATGATATTTTTCACGGTTAAACCGTTTACCGGCCGGTAATGAAAATAACCCTGCCTACCGCTGTCACCCTGTTCCGAATGGCGCTGATCCCGCTTTTCGTTATCGTGTTTTACCTGCCTTTCAGCTGGGCTAACGTGGCCGCAACCGCTATTTTTGCAATCGCCAGTATAAGCGACTGGGTGGACGGATACCTGGCCCGCTCAATGCAGCAGGAATCCTCGTTTGGCGCCTTCCTCGATCCGGTTGCCGATAAGCTAATGGTCGTGGTGATAATCGTATTGCTGGTCGAAGCCAACCCGAGCATTTACATGTCGCTGCCATCCGTGGTCATCGTCGCCAGGGAAATATCGATTTCAGCCTTGCGTGAGTGGATGGCACAACTGGGCAGCAGCACCACGGTAAAGGTATCGTTTATCGGCAAGGCGAAAACGGTTTCGCAGATGCTGGCCCTGGGTTTCATGATATTTTCTGAGCCTTTCATGGGATTACCGATCTACGAAATTGGCCTCGGAATTTACTATATCGCTGCCATTTTAACCATTGTTTCGATGCTACTCTACCTGCGTGCAGCATGGCCTGTAATAAGGCGACATGGTTAACGCAGTCGGCCCTGTCCTCGCTTGACAGGTAAGGTTGAATCTATAGAATAACGGCTCTTTTGCGGGAATAGCTCAGCTGGTAGAGCACAACCTTGCCAAGGTTGGGGTCGCGAGTTCGAATCTCGTTTCCCGCTCCAGTTTTCATGCCTCGATTCGATCGGGGCTTTTTTTGGTCGTCGATATCAAATAAAGTACGATCTCAAGGCGTTTCTAGTAAGCCGGAGTTTTCCGTGAGTGCTAGGAGGCGCCGCGCGCAGAACCGGAGTGTATATAGACATACACGAGGATTCGAGCACGGTGCCGACACCGCAATCGCGGAAAAAGACGCTTACTAGAAATGCCTCTCGAAATGGCTGGGTGGCAGAGTGGTCATGCAGCGGCCTGCAAAGCCGTGTACGGCGGTTCGATTCCGCCCTCAGCCTCCATATCAAATGCCCGGATGGCGAAATTGGTAGACGCAAGGGACTTAAAATCCCTCGACCTTAACGGTCGTGCCGGTTCGACTCCGGCTCCGGGCACCAGCTCTAATGTTTTATTTATCAGATAGTTATCCACTATACTTCAAGTGAAATCTGATTTAAAAATAACCTTGAAGTATGAATTTTTAATCTATATTTAGTCCAGTAGGACCCTATACTAATCACCTTTAAGACAAGATAAAGATATCTATCACCCTGTTACCAAAAAGAGACCGAAACTACTTTTTGATACACGCGTATCCACTTAAAATATACGAATGCGTTGTCACTTACTCACAAAGAACCTGTTTTGTTCGCTACTTTGCTTTGGGCTGCTGAGCTTGAGCAGTGTTGCCTTCGCCCAGGTGTATAAATCCTATGATGCCGACGGTAACGTAATTTTCAGTGATAAGCCGACACAGGACAGCAGGGAAGTTGAAGTAACCAAACCTAATGTGAGCGATTCATTCGAAATTCCGCCACCACCAGAGCCGACAGATGAACTCCCGCCAGAAACTGAACCTGAGGCAGAACCTGAACCCGAATCGGAAACGCAGCCGATTGGGGACTACGATTCCGCTGACACTAATAAAGATGGCCGGATAAGCAGGCGCGAAAAAGAGGAAGAGCGCAAAGAACGACGCAAGAAAAAGCGTGAACAGGAAAAGGCTGCCGGGGAGGATGAAGAGTAATGCCACCATTGTCGTTTCGAATCCGGGTGGCTTTCCCGGGTCATTCCTCGACCCTGATTATCCAGGTTTAGGCAATTATTTTCTCCAGGGGAGATTCCGAAACGCGTCAGCTAAACAGCTGCAAACCGCCAACAGGCGACTCTCGGAATCATTGTTAATTGAATTCCACTGATCCATGGCAAACGGCTGCCTATTGTCTCTATAATCTGCGTGCATGAGCATGAAGCCCCCATACATCCTCAATTTCTTCTTAGCCGGTTTGTTAACGCTGCTCACAATGATTTTTCAAAACTATGAATTTTTACTATACGCCATCACGGTAATAATTTTGGTAGTCACTATCTACAAAACAGATCAGTACTTTAAGTTCAATCAAGTGGGATTGTGGCTGTTTAACGTCTGGTTGGTCTTACATATTTTAGGAGGCCTGGCGTTTTACCAGGGAGTACGATTTTATGATCTTGTTCTCTTAAATATCATAGGTGAGCCTTATTACATTCTCAAATATGACCAGTTTGTACATTTCTTTTGTTATGTCGTTATGTCTATTCTTATGTGGAGTGTGGTGCAAAAAATAGCGAAGAAGAATGCAAGCAGTGCTGTCGTCTGCGTGGTGACTATTTTAGCGGCATCAAGCATCGGAGCAGTCAACGAAATAATTGAGTTTTTCGCAGTTGTGGCACTCGGTACCGACGGAGTAGGTGGGTATACCAACACCGCAATTGACCTGGTCGCAAATCTTCTTGGGGCTACTGCGGGCACGCTCTACATGTACGCTAAACAGCAATCTCTTGCGATTTAAACAAAAGCACCTACCGGCACTTAGAAAGCATTTGATTATTCACGAGTACTGGGTTTTACAGAATCCGTAAAACTCCTTTAACAGAGAGTCTGTATAATACTGCGTTGCGCGTTTAATGCATCCCGCGTCAAAACAGTAATCATCCCTATGGGACATGGAGGATTAAATGAAAGCAATAGGCTACTTCACATTACTATTCCTCACTATGTCGTTAATGTCATGCAGTAGTGGCACTAGTGTTGTTAGCAATGATGGGGTAGCAGCAGTTTCGGCACCAGGTACATTAGCTGGTAAAACGTATCGAGTAACAGTGGAATCTGGTTCAGGTGTGTTTGCATCAACAGGCACATTTACCGTTGGATTTTTAAGTGATCAGCCCATCTACACGACGCAAGGTGATGGTGTTAATGCTGGTGATTCATTTGGGTTTTACATCTATAGCTCTAGTGGTGACAGTGGTACTGTTGAAGTAGAAGATTCTGGGGTTCAGAATGCAATTTATTCGGTTACATTTAATACTGCTACCTCTGGAACATATGTCGTAACTGCAACGGCAGATGTAAATTCCAGGCAATCAGGCACATTCACTGAGCAATAAATCGCCTATCACAACTAATGTTACTGACCGGCAACTGATGGGGTTAGTCCATCGTTGCCTTCGGCAAATTGCGGTGTTAACGGCTGCCAGGTACAAGCAGGATATCGAACCCAACGGACTGCTAATTCGCAATTTAATCTTTTACCAATAATCTTATCGCTGTGTGGACTGCTTCACATCGCAATATCGGACTTATTAGTTAGGCTTTACCTGTTACCAGATTCCACGCTTCCCAAAAAACGTTTTGGAACTGGTGACGTTATATAGTCTGGCCCCGTTACTTGCAAAAGTGCGGGGCTTTTTTTTAAGCCTCCCTGATTCTGAAAAACCGGATACCCAGGTTCTGTAAATCAGCCGCATCTATCGAGACAAACTGGGCGCCAACAAAAAAGCCACCTCGATTGAGATGGCTTTCGTATTGCAAGATTATAAATTTAAAACAGCCTGTCTATTTTTACCCGCTGCCTGGAATCCTGCAACGCGGCCCTGGTATCGATAAAACGAGAGGATTAACGACGCTTGCGGTTCTGTGCAGCCCATGCCCGGGCGAGTTTTTGAGCATCGGCTACCTGCTGCGCGCTCATTCTATTAGTTAACTTTTCAAGCTGTACCCTGGCCTTTTTATGGCCCCGGGATGACGCCATATTCAGCCACATGTGGGCTCGACAAAAATCCTGCAAAACCCCCAGGCCTTTTAAATACATTAATCCCAGGTGATACTGGCTGATAGCAGAACCCTTTGCAGATAACCTGCTAAATCTTTTAAAAGCACTTTCGTATGATCCGTCAACGAAGGATTCGACCGCAGTGTTAAATCTTTTCCTGTCGATATCTTTTAATCCTGCCCCGCCCATGACTTCATACCAGTCATCGTGAGGCGCCACTGACAGTTTCAGTAGCTGGCCGATATCATTTTCGATAACTCGAGGATTAGCGGACATGGTTCAGATGTCTCGGCTTTGTGATTTCTGAATTTCTTCGACCAGGGAGAATTTGTCTTTGCGTCGAATTTCAATGCCTTCGGGGACATCAATCCCCAGCACAACCTGTCCCTGTTTATTATTCAGAACAGTTACCTCGATAACATTATCGATAATGACAGATTGGTGGTTTGTACAGCCAAGCACCAACATCCTTCCCCTCCATTCTTATTACAAGTTGCAGGAAATATATCGTTTTTGCTGGTGACAAGTATGTGATCAGTGTCTCGTTAAGACAGAACTGCTGAAACAACGAGCTTGTTAACGCTAGTTCGCAAGCTACTCTATGCGTTGAGCCGGTTAACTAGTGTTACTGGCCTGGTAGTGCTCGGGCCAGTGCAACTCGACAACAGGGCTGTCCGCCGCATAGGAGTGGCAGCTATTCAGAAACGCAATCGAATTGCCTTGCGGTTTACCCTCGCTGCGTTTCATTTTTTCGCTAACGATGGTTTGAATTGCAGTCGTTGCAACAGGCCCCAATAGTTCGGTCAGGTGGGTACAACCTCTATTACTGCCCATTGCCTTTTTCGATGCGGCGGTCCATCCCGGGGCAATCCTGAGACCGATCAGGTTTTTCGCTACCCTAGTGACCGACTGGCAGTAGTTGTAAGGTGATGCATCGATTACGGCCTCGACATCCTGTACCTCGAGATCAAGATTGATTGTCAGGCGAATCGACATGTCATGCAGCGCTTCGTCAGCCTCGATCCAGCCGCCGCGATCTCGATTTTTGAAACGATAAGGCTTGGTATCGACAATGCGTCCCTCGATATCCCATAATCCATCTTCACGTTGATGGCCGTGGCAGGTTACCACTCGGGTATGCGCCAGTTTGCGTTTGACAGGTTTGGTTAACGGCACAGCGTTTCTCCGACAATCGAATTCTACTGATTAAACTGGAGCAGGACATTATCATGCACGATTGGATCGGAACACCCGTTAATGAATAAATCACGCCATTATTTGCAACTAAGTGATCGCGGCAAAGGAATCCTGATGTCGCTTGGCGGGGTAGTCGTGTTGAGCCCGGACAGTCTTTTAATCCGGTTAGCAGCTCTGGATGATTTTACCCTGATATTTTACCGTGGCCTGTTCCCGATATTTTCAATCAGCCTGATACTCTGGCTTTACTACCGGAATCGTTTTCTGAGCGTGCTGATCGCCATCGGTTGGGCTGGAATCATCAATGGCTTTCTGTTTGCGGGAGTGAACATCAGCTTTATCAGCGCGATTCAGAAAACCTCGGTTGCCAATACCTTACTGTTTCTATCGTCGGCACCTATCTTTGCAGCGATCCTGTCATTGCTGGTGCTGCGAGAGAACCAGCGTCCAACGACGTGGCTGATTATCGCGCTATCGCTGCTCGGCATATTCATCATTGGCTGGGGCAGTTACGGTAGCGCCAACCTGCTGGGTGACCTGTTTGCACTGGGCTGCGCCCTGTTTACCGCCTGCAGTGCAGTACTGGTGCGCTACAAAAAGGACATCGACCTGGTGCCCTCGGTCATCATCGGCAGCATTTTCACCGCCTGTTATGCACTGACCCGTTCACCGGAGCTGGCAATATCCTCGGTGCAACTGGTCTACGTGGGTATCATCGGTTTTATATTGATACCTTGCGCCTTCATTGTTCTTACCATTGCACCGCGATTCGCCAACTCGGCAGAAGTACAACTGGTTTACCTGCTGGAGAGCATTCTGGGTCCACTCTGGGTCTGGTTGGTGATCAAGGAGACGCCTTCGCTGAATACCATTGTTGGTGGCAGTATACTGTTGATTTCGGTAGCCTGGTTTGCCCACCATACCATCAGGGAAGAAGCGAAACTGGTCTGAACGCGCTCAGCTTTGACAGGCGACCAGGTTCACCATTTCAAAAGCGATCGTCGCCGCTGCGAGCGAAGTTATTTCCGCATGGTCGTAAGCCGGTGCGACTTCAACCACGTCGGCAGCCACCAGGTTCAATCCCTGCAGGCCGCGAATGATACCGACAAGCTCACGGCTGGTGATACCCGCAATCTCGGGTGTTCCGGTACCGGGCGCATGCGCCGGGTCCAGCACATCGATATCAATCGACAGGTATAGGGGATTATCCCCGACCCGTTCCCTGATGCGTTTAACCACGTGGTCAACGCCATGTGCCTCCAGTTCGTCGCAGTGCACAATCTTGAAACCCAGTTCTTCATCTTTAGCCAGGTCATCTGTACTGTAAAGAGGCCCGCGAATACCGACGTGCATTGACGCGTCATCGTTAAATAGCCCCTCTTCGGCAGCACGACGGAACGGGGTGCCATGGGTGTAGGGCGCTCCAAAATAGGTATCCCAGGTATCGAGGTGTGCGTCGAAATGCACCAACGCCACCTGGCCTGCTACTTTGTTCACCGAACGTAACAAGGGTAC
>JARFPR010000060.1 GCA_029288195.1 Gammaproteobacteria bacterium
GGAAAATTGCGTTTTCAGGAAATCCATCTGATCGGCGAGTATATTCTTGTTCGCGAGGTAGAAAAACTCGTAGCGATTCGGTACGAACGGAACCGCAAGCAGCTGCATGCCGGCTTCTTCTGGAATCCGATTCGCTTTTCGATGATTACAGCGCTTGCAGGCAGTAACGACGTTGGTCCAGCTATCGGTACCACTGCGTGACACCGGCAAAATATGATCGCGCGACAAATTATCCGCGGGAAACTCACCACCACAATACATACACAGGAATTGATCGCGACGGAACAGGTAACTATTGACCAGCGGTGGCACAAAGTCGCTAAGTTTGACGCTGCCGTCACTCGCCAGGATACTCGGCAACGATAGCACCGATTGCCGGCCCATGCGGTTGATCCCGCCCCTGATTTCAAACGCGTTTTCCCCCAACGCCCAGACGACCTGGTCCTTTACCACCAGCGTTGCGGCCTCCTCACGCGAAATCCAGTCAATCGGCATTCCGGCCTTGTTCAATCTCAGGATTTTTGCATTCCTCATCGCTTTATTATGCCTTACAAATTCGTCAGGTAAACCCCTGATTTCATAACCAAAATACACGATTCCTGCTATTTTCACGTCGCTTAGCAAAGATTCGCAAATTCAACTCCAGGTACAAGTATAGAAAACGCTTTCGCAATGACCATAAATTTGCTTAGATTGCTGCGTTATTGTTACAGCTTAATGACTCCGGGAGAAATTCATTGGATATATCTGGGGCAAAGATTGCAGTCGACCACAATAACCTGCTCGACACCGCCAGACTGTGGGAAAACCGGGCCCCACTTAAATTATGAAATCTTTCCCCTTCGCGCTCTATGACGCGTTTTCTGCCACTGCCTTCGGCGGCAGCCAGGCAGCCGTGCTTATCGACGCGAAACAAATCAATTCTGCTGAACGTCAGCGCATCGCGCGCGAAATAGGTATGCCGGCAACGGCCTTTGTCGACAGTCATGCCGAGGACTGGATCGAGGTACAGTTCATGTCGACGGTGATGGAATTGCCTATGTGTGGGCATGGCACCATTTGCCTTTTGACGCACATGCTCGAAACAAAGCGCATCAGCATGACCAGGCAATCGATGCGACAGGTCGAGTTACGTTTACCCAAATCGAATGCCAATGTCGGTTTGAGTTTGCGCGACGATGGTCGTTACCAGGTGATGCTGGACATCACGCCGCCACGCTTCGAACCGGCACCACCCCATACCGGGGGCTTGCTAAAAGTGCTGGGGCTAAAAGCCGACGCACTCGCGCCTGATTTACCGCTCGAAACCGCTCGCGGTGATTTCGTTCACCTGATGGTACCTGTCACCGGGCTGGATGCAATGCAATCGATTCAGCCCGACTTCAACGGGATGATCGAATTCTGCCATGCCTATGGCATCGAAACGATCGCTGTATTCTGTAGCGAGGTGGAAAATGTAGATAACAGTATCCACGTACGCGATTTTTGTCCGGCGGTCGGAGTAAATGAATCCGCCGCGGCTGGCACCACTAATGCCGCATTGAGCAGTTACCTGCTGCGTCATGAGCTGGTGCCAACAGAGTCGGGCGTGGTCACGATTAATGCCGAACAGGGGCTCGAACTGGGGCGACCAAGTTCGATACAATCGCGTGTTACCCTGACCGATCAGAAAATTGCCAGGCTACAGGTGGGTGGTGTCGCGACCCGTGTTCTGGATGGTCATGTTTATCTATAGGTGGAGTCATGCAACCCGATCTTGAAAAACTGCTGCAGGAGACGTTGGTTTGGGATGCGCACGCGGGCATATTTCCAAGCCCTGAGGTGGACCTGAACCTGCTGCAGGAATGGCTCGATTGCGGGGTCAACTACCTCAGCATCAATGTCGGCTTTGACGTCATGGATTGGCAGGAAACCCTGGCAACACTGGCTGCCTATCGTCGCTGGGTGCTAGCGAACACCGATCGTTTCATGCTGATCGACGACGACGCCGATATTGATCGGGCGCGCAAGGAAAATAAATTTGCGCTGAGTTTCGATATCGAGGGCATGAACGCACTCAACCGGGATATAAATATGGTCGGTGTCTACCATGCACTCGGCGTGCGCCAGATGTTGTTCGCCTATAACCTGAACAATGACGCGGCCGGAGGTTGTCATGACCGCGACACCGGCCTGACCGATTTTGGTAAACAGGTGGTGCGTGAAATGAATCGCCTCGGCATGATTGTCGACTGCTCACACGCGGCCTACTCTACGACCATGGACATCATGCAAGAATCGAGCAAACCGGTCGTATTTTCGCATTCCAATCCGGCCGCCATCTGGGACCATCAGCGTAATATTACAGATGACCAGATCAAGGCCTGTGCCGCCACAGGAGGTGTCATTGGTGTCAATGGCATGGGAATTTTTCTCGGTGACAACGACATCAGCAATGCAACCCTGGTGCGCCATATTAAATATCTCGCCGACCTGGTCGGCTGTCAGCATATCGGCTTCGGTTTCGATTATTCCCCAAAGGTGGATGTCGATATCGGGGTAATTTTACGGAGTCGGCCTGACTACTGGCCAGCGGGCCAGCAGTACGATACCCCGGCAATAAAACATGCCGGCCCAAAACAGCTGGTGGGCCTGGCAGAAGATCTATCTACTGCCGGGTTTGGCGAAGATGATATTCGCGGCATTCTCGGCGGCAACTTCCGACGCGTCGCTGCGAACGCCTGGCAGGGTTGCTCAGGCTAATTTGAAATACCGTTGTTATCTGACGGTGGCTTTAAATACAGCTTTAGCTCTGCAATTTCTTGCCGCAGGGATGCCATCTCCTGGTGCAGGTCCGCCTCGATATGATCCCGGGCCTGGTTCATCGCATCCATGGCCTGCTGTGACTCTTCTTCGCTGAAACTATGCATGGCGTTAACGATGATGGCGATAAAAAGGTTCAGCATGGTAAAAGTGGCGATCAGGATAAAGCAGACAAAATATACCCACGCAGCCGGATGCACTTCCATCACCGGGCGCACTATTCCCATCGACCAACTCTCCAGGGTCATGATCTGGAACAAGGTAAACAAGGACTCTCCAATGCTGCCGAACCATTGCGGAAATGCCGGGCCGAACAGCTTGGTTGCAATCACCGCGAACACGTAGTAAATCAGCAATAACACCAGCGCGATTGAACCCAGACCCGGAATTGATTTTAACAATGCTCCCACCACGCGGCGCATTGACGGGACCAGTGTCAGCAGCCGTAACACGCGCAGCACCCGCAACGCTCGCAGCACGGCAAATGGCCCGCTGGCGGGTACAAGTGCAATTCCGACCACAATAAAATCAAAGATGCTCCAGGCATCGCGAAAAAACCCGAGCCGATGAGCAAAGATGCGCAGCACGATTTCGATTACAAACACGCCCAGGATCAGGTGGTCAAGCGTAAGCAGAAGCGTACCGTAGCTGTCCATAACAGACGGCACGGTTTCAAGTCCAAGGATGATCGCATTGATCACAATCAGGACCATGATGCTATTTTGCACCCTGGGTCCTTCCACCCAGTTACGTATGGCAGCGCGTAACCCTGCTTGCGTTGATTCGTCTGATGGTTTCATTTGTAATCCGGATTAATACTTCCAGTAATCTAAAGTGGTAGCCTGACGCAAATTTTCAATACACCCGCAAAATAGGCGCCCGCTAACGCGCATCCTGCCCCCGCTTTTCCCATTTTTTGAGGTTACGATAATCACGGTAAGACCGTGCGCGGAAACCCAGCTTGATGGCTAACCAAAGAAACGGATTGGGAGCATGCTGGCACTGCGGCATCAGGTTGAAATCGTACAATTTGGGAATCAACTCTCCCCCCTGTTCGACAATCATCACATTCTTCGAGCTTATGTCGAGATCATGCACTCCGTTCGCTTCGGCCTGCTGGACAATTTGATACCCGGCATCCAGCACTTCTCGAGGCAAATGACCCAGTTCGATGATTAAATCCTTCAAAGTGCGGCCGGATATATACTCCTGGATCATGCAGTGCGTATATTCACTAGAAGACGGGTACACTCGGTAGGGCCTGGCAATATATTTTTTTATTTCGCTTAAATCATGTAACGACTTATTGCGCCCAAATTCAAACTCCGCGATATCAACACCATACTTCTGCCGGTATTTTTGAGCTACCTCTTCGCGGTAGGTTTTTACAATTACAATGTCTTCGCCCAACATCGCTTCAAACACATGTGAACGCGCACCTTTGCCCAGGTATCCCTTGATCTGGATTTCCGCCGGAAACGAGAGTGATTCCTGTATCTGGTCTATATCTGGTGTATCAGGTTTACCCATTTATACCTGGCTCTATTTTTCGCATGCTGTCGATAGCCGGTCAATCGTAGAAGGTGGATAGTCTCACGAATTCCCAGTTAACATTGCATAATAAATCGATACCGAATTTTCGATCAATTCCACCATGATCGATCGATTACGTTGACATATCCCACGTTCGCCAACTAGCATGCCCGCGACGGCAAAACACAATTAATGGTAAAAGACCATCATAGATTTCCTGGCGCACCGGATTCTTCATAAACTAATTGGTCAAGCAGGCAAGCGGCATTGATAGGGAATGAACACCGGGACCATGGCTTAATCAAAGGGCACTACTCAGTTGAAACAAAACCTAAAGCTAAATACCTTTGTTAGGAAAGCCCGTTTTTTAGGCTCGAGATACTATTGTCCTATCTGTGATTCGAACCTAAGGAATTTACGCCCGCGTGGTTTCAAGTTCCCGGTTTTAGCCGAAAAAAACATCATCGGCGGTGGGTATCGTTTAAACGCTCAGTGCCCAGTATGTAAATCTACGGACAGAGAACGGCTGCTATACCTCTATTTATCAAACAAAACTAGTTTCTTTAATGAGCCAATCAAGCTGTTGCACGTGGCTCCTGAACCCGCATTAAGTGCTGTCATAGAAACGCATTCCAACATCGACTACTTAACCGCTGACCTTAGTTTGGATTCGGTGATGGTTAAGATGGATATTACCGAGATTGATTATCCTGACAAATCATTCAACGTTATTATCTGCAACCATGTGTTGGAACATATTATCGACGACAAAAAGGCAATGAACGAATTGTATCGCGTTTTAAAACCGGGAGGTTGGGGCATATTGCAGGTCCCTATGTCTTTATCTCTGACTACCACCTACGAGGATTTTTCGATTACCGATCCAACCCAAAGAGAGCAGGTGTTCGGACAGTCAGATCACGTGAGAATCTATGCAATCGATTATCTGGACAGGCTCAAGGAATCTGGATTTCAAGTCGATCCATTTGAATGGTGGACCGACGATGAGTTTTCTGACTCGAACAACAGATATGGTCTACTCCAGGATGAAAGTATATTCGTCGTCAGCAAACCCGATTAATACCTGGTATCAATCGGGTTCATTATCAGCGCCCGGCAGATAATCCCTAGATCAAATCGGCGTCGGTAATGATTTCCATCAACGCCAGACCCTTGAATTGCAGGGCCTTTTGCAGAGGTTCTCCCAGCTTTTCGGGCTCGGTAACGCGTGCGCTGTGCCCGCCGTATCGATTTGCAGCGGGTAAACAGTCCCCAGACTCCATGCGTTGCTTTTTCAGCTAAACTGTTCTTTATAAAGCAACCAATTGTTATTAATGCACAGCACAGTTCGAAATCAAATTAATATGCATCCCGACCTTGGGAAGGTGCATATCCGATGAAACTAGCTTACAGACTACTCGGGCTGTTGCTGCTGGTATCTGCCGTTCAGGCAGCTTCGATCACGACGATAAATCTCTCGAACCGCCAGGCCGCGGAAATCATACCCATTATCAAACCCATGCTGGGCAGCGATGACGCTATTACGGGACAGGGTTATAAAATTTTTCTACGTTCATCTGCGCAAACCCTGGCGCAGGTAAAGGAGATGATCGATGCCCTGGATGTCGCCGCAAAAACACTGCAGATATCGGTTTTCCAGGGTAGTACCCGGGGCCTCAGTGCCCTCGGATTCAGCAGTGGTATTCAAATTGAAAGTGGCGATGCGGGTATCAACATAGGGACCAGCGGAAATCAAAACAACAATAGCGGTGGCAGCATCACTTACAGCACCAGTAATGGCAGCGGTAACGTCAACAGCACCACTACCCAAATGCGCCTGGAAGACAATCCGATACACCAGGTAAGAGTCACCGAAGGCAGCGAAGCCTATATAGAAACCGGTGAACAGATCCCCTATTTTTCAGGCACCCACTGGATCGTGCCCAACTCAGTTGCAGGCGGTATCGAGTACAAGGATGTAACTACCGGCTTTTACGTGCTGCCGCGCATCCATGGCGACAAGGTCACGCTGCAAGTCAGCCCGTTTAAAAATTCACAGGCTAAGTCACGCGGTGGCAACATCGAAACGCAGAATGCCAACACCACCCTGACCGGGCGGATCGGTGAGTGGTTGCTGATCGGTGGCATCACGGAACAACTCAAGCGCTCACAAAGTGGCACCGGCAGTTACAGCTCAACTCAAAGCAGAAACAATGAAAGCATCTGGAGCAAGGCAGATCTGGTCCAATAAGCCAGGAAACTAAACCCGACTTTTACAGCCCCGGTAAATGAATATTACTGTCGAACCGGGGCTGGTTCATATTCTGATGTTAACGAATAAATTCGAGACAGTTTGTCGCTCTCTTTGCGGTCCCGCTGGCCAGAATTATTATCCCAATGCCGCCTTCAAAGGCTCTAAATAGCTTTGATAGTTCCGCCAGTATCCAATCTCATCCTGATGCAGTGGAACATTCTCGTACTGATCCAGGCAAGCACCATCCCAATCGAGACCAACGTAGGACAGCAGTCGAGGCAATTCGTTTCCCGTGTCCGAGATCAACTGCTCGTAATGGAGGTCGTAGATGAATCCCGGCAACACTGAATGCCAGTGCTCGATTAAATCTCGATATCCCTTGTAGTAGGTCGCGAGCGCATCGAGGTCATTTGAATAATTATATGCCCTGCTACTAAAAGACCTTTGGTAAATAAACCAGCAGGCATCCATCGGTTGTCGGCAGCAGTGGATAATCTTTGCGTTCGGAAACAATAGCTTGATAAAGCCAAGGTAGTAGAAATTAATCGGCATGGTATCGACTACGAACGGATAACCATCGCAAAATTGCTGCATTTCATCAAAATATACTTGTGCACACCGCCCGATCTCGTCTTCGGATAAGTCCAGCATTTTCTTGACCATGGCATCAGGATTCTGCAAATCTCCCAGGTCGAGTAACGTGTTTCTCAAGCAGTGCCGTTCACCGGCGGCACAGACCTGCGGGTGATTGGCCAGCATTGTCTCTGCCAGGGTCTTGCCCGAGCTCGGCAGGCCGACGATAAAAACCGGTGTCACATCTGTTGAACCAGCGGTGCTGGCCTGATCAAAAACGCCGGGATTGAAGGCTTCCTTCAATTTTTGAAAGTATGCGATCTCTCGCTCCACGTCGTATTGCTCTAATGACCACTTCAACTGGTTAGCCTGCTTAAATTTTTCGAAGGCTTTATCGTAATGCTTCCGTTTGGCGTGGGTATTACCCAGGGCAAAGCAAAAATGCGACAGATTCTTTGGCGAAATATCCGGGTTCCGGTGCTGCTGCTCCATTGCATCGAGCAGTTCTTCATCCGGATCCAGATTCTTGATCAGGGACAGGCCCAGGAATGCCGCGCCGTTATCGGGTTGCAGCGCTATCGCGCGCAGGTAGTTCTCCGATGATTCCTGCCACTGCCCCAATTCCATGTAAAAGTCGCCTAGCCTGGCATACGCGTTCGAATACCCGGGATCCAGTTCCAGCACTTTATGCAGGGAATCTATCGCCCCGGACATTTGACCCTGGTCCTTCAGGGCGTTGCCGAGTTCGTAGCGGGCCTTGATGTCCCCAGGCTTGATTAAGACAGCCTTTTCAAGACTGGCGACGGCCGCTTGCGGATCTTTCAATTCCATGAGCAAAATGCCCATATTTGTGAATGCCTCTAGATGTTCCGGGTCGATTGTCGTTGCCTGCCTGTAGTATCCGAGGGCCCTCTCGGGCTGATCGGTATAACGCAAAGCATTTCCAAGGTTAACGTAGGCGTCCGCGTAGCTCGAATCCTGGGCGATTGCCTTTTCGAACCAGCCGATCGCTTTTTCACTTTCGCCCTGTAACGCCAGGGTATGTCCGAGATTATTGAGCAGCATCGGATGATTGGGCAGAATTTTTATCGCCTTCCTGTAGGCAGCTGCTGCTTCCTGCAGCCGTTCCCGATCGACCAGAACATTGCCCAGATTGTTATAGGCTTCGACAAAATCCTGATCCGCCTTTATCGCTTTTCTGTAAGCGCGCTCGGCGGCTGCCAGTTTCCCCTGGAACTGATGTAATCTGCCTTCTTCGTAATACTTTATCGCTTTATTGTTACGCATGGCTGTGATTACGATTATTGCGAGTTTCAATCGTGCTTATTCGCAAGCGGAACCTCAGCTTGGCCAAATATTTTTGAATCCGCTCCATAGCGCAATTATAACGACAAACCCTGGCGGTCTCCCATTCATTTGTTACCACTGGATTTCGATCCCCAATGGCACCGTTAATCGAGGCTCTCGGCTGACCGCCGTATCCTTGCATGGCCTGGTTCACCGCCCAACCCTGACCGCATGCTATTTACCATACCTGTCATTACCGTTGCGCCTGACTAGCCTCTGAGAGAAAGAGAGTTAGCTGTGTTAGGATACTGATAATTTTTTAAGGACAGCGGCATGGCGCAAGATATTCCCCCTCGTATCGATAATCTCTACTACTTGACTGAAGGCGGAGTCGAAACGGAAGTAATGTACAAGTGGGGGTTTGAATTACCGGAGTTTGCGATGTTTACCCTGCTCGACAATCCCGAGGCGGACGCAATCATTCGAGACATGTACCGTCGCTATTTCGACGCAGCTGCCGAGTACGGCTGCGGCATCCTGATCTGCGGCCATGATTATCGGGCAAGTCCCGACTGGTCGTCGAAGCTCGGCTACAGCGCCGAGCAGTTGATCGACTTGCAAAAGCGGTGCATACAGTTCCTCGACGATATTCGAAACGAGTATGCCGACCAGGTCCCCCATGCCTACATCGCCGGAGGAATTGGACCTCGCGGTGACGCTTACGGAACCGGTGATGACATTACCGAGACCGAGGCCGAGGACTATCACTCGGTTCAACTATCCACGCTAGCCGAAACCAATGCGGATATGGCGATTGCAATCACCTTCACCAATATTGCCGAGGCAGTCGGTATCATCCGCGCGGCTGAGAACATCGGCATCCCGATCGGTATGAGTTTCAACCTCGGCCCAAACGGTCGCCTGCGATCAGGCCCCAGTCTGGCTGAAGCAATTGAATTCGTGGATACAGAAACGGGTGGCACCGCCGCCTGGTTCGGTACCAATTGTGCGCATCCGCTTGAATTCGAGCCGGCTCTGGCGGAACCCGGATCCTGGCAGGAGAAACTGCGCTATATTCGCCCGAACGCCGCCAAGATGGACAAGATCGCACTGTGCAGCCTGGGACACCTTGAAGATGGCGATCCGGTTGAACTCGGCAGGCAAATGGGTGACGTGGCAAAACGCTTTCCTCGGGCCGATATACTCGGCGGTTGCTGCGGCACCGATGAACGGCACCTGCGAGAAGTCGCCAAATGCATTGGTAATCGCTAACCGTTTAAACGGTTAGTATTTTTCGGAAACTAATCGTCATTGAGAGCATCTTTGAACTTCTTGGGCGGCAATTCAAACCCCCAGTCGCGGTGTCAACTGTCTTACTCTCGTATCCAGAGATTCTATGAACGCTGTTCTATTGTCGGTTCCCGAGTAAATGCCAGTAGAATCGAAGGGTGAATGAGGAATGAGCGACAAGTGCGGCTAGACACTCGGCAAGGACGTCTGTTCCAACCGATCGATGTGACCCACGTAGAGCGCCGCTATCAGCGCGAGTAGCGCGCAGACTAGCAGGCATATCAATAGTCGTTCGGGCGTGGCATTGTCGCGCAACAGTATGCTGGTCAGGCTCGTTAGAATCGCGCCGCCGCCAATGCTCGACGCGCCAAGCAGTCCCGCCGCACTGCCGGCGAGATGCGGCCGCAGCGACATAGCGCCAGCACTGTTGCTCGGTTGCGACAAGCCGTTGCCAATGCCAATGAACACCGTTGACAGGAACAGTGTAAGGGCCCGGGCGTCACCTACGAGAAACATCAACAGTCCCGCCGAGAGCCCCACGCAGGTGACCAGACGGCCAGCGAGGATCATGCGCATCGGCGGGTAGCGTTTCGCGATGCGGCCGGAAACGAAGCTGCCGGCCATGAAACCAGCCGTGATCGTGCCCATGAAGAAACCGAGTGTGCCCGGGGACAAATGCAGCACATTCGCCGAAACCAAAGGCACGCCGGTCAGGAAGACATAAAAGCAACCGACCGAAAACATGCCGCAAACCACGTAGCCCCAGTAACGCCGTGATGTCAGGAGCTCCGGATAGGTGCGAAACTGCGCACCAAAACTGCCCGACGGGTTTTTATTGGTTTCGCCGAAGTCCCACCAGACGAGCACCAGGGCCACAGTGCCGAGCACAGTGTAGAGCACGAAGTTGGAGCGCCAACCGAACCACTCGTCCAGAAAACCGCCGATCATCGGCCCGAGCATCGGTGCGATCGCCATCGCCATCGACACGTAGGCGATCTGACTCGCCGCCTCTCGCTCAGGGCGCGAGTCACGGATCGCTGCCATCGACAAAACCCAGCCGGCGATTACCCCACCCTGGAACACGCGGAAGAACAGGAACCACTCGATATCTCGCGCCAGCAGACAGCCGACCGACGCCACAAGAAATAGAAACAGCGCGCACAGCAGCACTGGCCGTCGTCCGTAGCGGTCCGACATCGGCCCGATGATTAGCTGCAGCACGGCCGTGGTTGCGAGATACCCGGCAATAGCCAGGCTTACCAGCGCGTAATCAGCCTCGAAGTCGACGGCAATGTTGGCGAGCGACGGCAGGAACATGTTCAACGACAACACAGAAATCCCGGCCAGCAGAACCAACGTGGGCATTCGGGGCGGTGAAGTTGCTGCGTAGTTCATGGTGTTTGTTCCGGTGTCAACCTGTTCACCATCGAGACATAAAACCTCGGGCGATACACAGCAGACAAGTAATGGTGGCTACTCCCTACTGAACAGGGGACCCCATCATTATGAGAATGGCAAGTCAATTATATTTATTAATCAATAGCTTAGTGGGGTTCCCGTTGCAGATATTGTACCATTGAGCATAACGGTGCACAGCTCTGGTACTACAAGTTTTCTACAGCAGTTGGTCGAGGTAGGCAGTCTATTGGCAGGTTAGGTTCAACGAGATTTCGAAGACCACATGAAGTGCGGCAGGCTCGAACAGCAATTTCTATGTGTCGTTATGGTTACAGAACCGCATGTTTGAAACTTGAATGGGCGACTATTCGGAAACAGTACAAGATCAGATGTGAGGTAAGCCTGATGTTTCACCTGCGTGAGTGCCGTGAACCCGGGCAAATTAAATCTGCTGGTTTTGGGGTTGATGCCGTTTTGAAAGCGTATTAGCTAAACGGTGACTGTGGCACAACTTCGAAGTCGTCGAATTTCCGGGAAACGAGTTAACTCAATTCCTTGTACCGTTGTGTCTAACAGTCTTTCCGTCGCCAAGCTGCTTTTTGGGCACTATCCCCGGAATAACAATATTTCCAGCGCTTGCTCAGTCGGGCAGTTCATTAACAGGTCGATAATGGATAAGTTTGGTATAAATGCTTCGACCTGGGTGTTTTGTTGAGGGTAAGGTTGGCAAGTCCAACTCTGTACCTCTATGTTAATCTGGTTATCCTGAAAAATTTCGGGATCCATGTAGCTATCAAAGGCGGTCCCCCCGGCAAGATAGTTTGTGGCCTTAAAATTGTTACATAGGTATACAATTTTTTCAGATGCCGACATTTCGCTTTCCCGGGGAAATAGGCTTGTACCGGCAGTGATGTGGCCCAACTCGCCAACCCGTCGTTCTTGTAAAAGCGTATTAACCGAGTCCAACGAGAGGCTTGTCAAGGATTCGGGCGCACGGCCTTCCAACAGGCGGAACAATGCCCAGAATAAGGTCGCATTATTGAGCTTGGCTACTGTTTCGTATCCCGAATCGAGAATGGCCTCGATTTCGCCGAAGACAGAGTGAAACTCGGGCGACTTAGCGTAATTAGATTTTAACTGATTCAGCTGCTTCTTGGCCCAGGGTTGATCATAGGAAATCTGGGTTTGATAAATTGGCAGCATTCCGCCTTTTTTTACCGGAACGTTCAAAAGATGTATCCCCGCATTGGTTTTTATTGGGCTGTGCACCTGGTGAGATACGCCACGGGTTCCATCGGAAAACTTATGGTTTTTCACGAACTGAACATCGTCCCTGATGACAAAATGTTCGGATGCAAACATCCGTGCGAAGTAGTGTAATCTCGGGAAATAATGAGGCTGAATGTCGCTCAAGGTCATGATGGCCTGTTCCTTTGGCTAGTGCGGAAGTCTAGGTTAATGCTTCCAGCAAGGTTCGAGCAATATTCACATCGGGAGAGATTGTCTTTCCCTAGTAGATTGCTAGCCTCAGTATAGAGATAGAGCTGACATGGTCAAGAAGAGCTATCTGTTGAATTGTGCAACTTTGGCCTTAAAGGGGCCGAGGCGTTTTCTGAGTTGTTCGAGATCGTCGGTGTCGTCGAGTGAATACTCGCGTTGATAATCGCCGCGGGCGATCACCCTATTATTCCGGGTCAATACATAGTCTTCACTGCCTTCGTCGACATATAACCAGGGAAGCTGGTCACCCGCGATATCGAATGCATCCATGCCGAGAGAGTGAAGCACTTTACCAGCAGCTTTTTCCCGCTCTTCGTCCAAGGCTTTTCGCGTCGATGGATCATGGTTTACCAGGCAATTGAGCGAAAAAGACAAGTAAATATCAGCGACTTTGCTATCCAGGGTGGCTGTATCTGATCCATGATAAAATGACCATTTATACAAAACTTTCTCTTTCACCACTTATACCTATGCACTGTATTTGTTCCATATATAGCAGATTTCGGAGTTAGTTACCTCAGATAAGTACGTAAAACCAGATGCGAATATTCTCGTTTCCCGAGGCAGCGAGCCAGTTTCCGAAACTACAAAAAGGCCTGATTTGCGGGCAGTTCAGTTGATGAATCCAGCAGATGGTCGAAGAGCTGTAGGCAGTAAAAATGCATGTAAGGCATTGACTTTCAACGTGAAACGAACTTTCGCATCGATTTTTTGCGATCACGTCACTATCATGCTGTTAATTTGAGTTTGCTTGGTTCTCAATCTGGCGGATTTAATGGTAGCTGACTTTTCAGTTAAGGACTACGGCTTTTCAATGCAGTGATTCCCTGATTTCTTCCCATATCCTCGGATCTTCCTCGCCTAATCTCCACAAGGCTATATTTTTAATCCCATATTTGGCCTTGAGCTTAAGCTTTTCCCTGATGCTGTCCTTGTTTTCGAACCAGACTACATGGTCAACTCCCTTGTTGTTCCTGAACGACAGGTAAGGACTACGGTGGGGATTGCTCCATTCGACTTCGGCGTCAAACCTGTTGGTGATTGAAGAAATCTCACGATAGGTAAATTCCTCATCCACGCCTACAAATTGGTTATTATTTTTGCGCTCCCACACCACCGCGTAAAGTGGAAGACCCAGAAATACCTTGTTCACGGGGACTCCTCGCTTTTCAGTTGCGTAATTTAGGACTTTGTCTACCCATGCTGGCGACGCCACCGGTCCAGGTTGACCACCAGAGTAATGTTCGCCGTAGGTCATGAAGTGCATTTGATCGACATAGGGGTGTATCTCACTCCAGTCCTGGGCGTGCGATCCATTATCTTCCATTGGATTGCCCTCCGAAGTCTTGGGGTGTAAGGCAACGGCGAGAATTTTGCCCTGGTTCTGTAAAGCTTCTCCCAGCAATTGTATGAACAGCGTAAAGTTGCTTCTGTATTCTCCGGGTAATGATTCGTAATCAATGTTGATGCCATCGAATCCCATGCGATCTACAAGATCCATCAGATCTGCGACATGTTTCTGTATCCGATTTTTCGATTTTATAACCCCCCAAACCCGCTCCGGATCCCAATTAGAGGCCCCCACGTCATCATCATCCGGAAGATTGGTGATTATTGCCAGCACCTTTACGCCATTTTTTTGCGCAAACTCTATCAGTTCCCTGCTTTCGGTCGCATTCCTGTAATTTTTTACTTTTCCATTTTCATCGAGGACATACCAGAAAAGAGAAATGTGGCTAAACAGGTCAATGTTATTCCGAAACGATTCCATCGCATCATCCTGGTCCCAATAAGGTATCCATCCCAATACAATTTTGTGAGTATGCTCAACATCGTTTGAATAAACCGAAACACTGTCCGGCTTGATGCAGGAAGCCGATAGCAGAACAGTAATCACCAAGATACCATCAAGCAGGTATTTTACCGGTCGTGTTAATAATGTGGTGCTGGCAGGCTGCATAATCGGGATTTCCGTATTCGCTATTTAAAGATCACTTCCATCATAAATATCCATGATGCACGAAATATTGTCCAGATTGAATTGGAGTGACGGATTTAAGTCTGCGATGCCTTAACCAAAAAGGGCTGGAATCGGCCGGATCCGACATAGGGCAGAGTCTGCAGTTGCTCATTCTTTTCACCACGCCGAGCCTGTTGCCGCTACCGGCGCCAATCCCCTCGGTCTGCCGGAGTAGTAGGCAATAAAACCATTTCATCGAAACTGTAAACCAAAACCAATCCAAACAGGGTTTCATCGAAGCTGGTCTCATCTATGGTTTCGAGGGCCGATTCAAGGCTCCAATTGTCGTTAATCCAGTAACGCACGACTATTTCGACAATTCTTCCGGTTGCCTCCTCCTCACTGGTATCGTTGGGCGTTACTTCCCGCTCCGAGTAGGCAAGTCCGATGCCCAGGGGCCATCGACTGTAATATGCGCTGATGGTTACTGTACTATGGTCTTCGGGATTATTGTTCGCATTTTCGATTTCTAAAAGTTCCAGGCCTAACTCGATCTCGTAGCTCTCGGATGGTTTAATTACCCCGTACAGTGCGCCAATGGACATCTTCTCAACCAGCTCCAGGTCGATACCCGGCTGTTGTTCTCCGTAACCGAGAACGTAGTCGACTCTTCCAGCTCCGTAGTTTGAACTTCCGTGAAAAGTGAGAAGCCCATTGTCAAATTTCTCAGTATTTCCAGTCCCACCGTCTTCCTTATCCACTTCGTCCAAGCCACTGAGCAGGGGGGCGCTGAAAAAAGACGTGTCGACATGAAACAATTGAAGCGTTAGCCAGTGCTCGTCAGGGGATTCGTTACCCAGTCTGACCGCTCCACCGAGGCTTATTTTTTCGTCGAGATTGATGTAATTCGAATAATTGCCGAAAAATGTCGGGGATTCGGGAAATATTTCAGAAGCGGGCTCATATCGTCCGGCGAATAATGAGAATCGTTCTCCACTGTATTCCAGTTTCAGCAAATCGATGTTCAGGCCTTTCCGAAACAGAAACCTTTCTTCCCGATCAAAAATGTTCTTTTCTTCGTCGAAGATGAGGTCGGTCTCAAGCAGCAAATTCAGTTTATCCGTGATTTTGAAATCGGAATAGGTTTTTACCCGGCTGATAAAATCTTCCTGCTCGAATACCGGATCCGTAGCCTCTAAGACGTTCAAGTATTCGACCTCGGCCTGGATGTGTGTATTTTCCCAATTGAATAACCTCATCTCCTGACTTGTCGTTGCGGAAGAATCCGGTAACGCGGTTTCCAGTTCTTCCGCCGGTGTGGCGTCGTCGGTTTGCGGCGGTGGTGTATCCTGCTCTTGCGCCTCAGTGCCATCCGTATCCGTGGCTAAGCTGTCGACTTGGGCACTTACCAGCGTCAACACACGATCCCGGGAAGACAGCAACAAAGGACTGGCGCCAAATCGATTTTTAAAATCACCCGCAAAAGCCGATTCAGAATTGCATAAAACTAAATAAACCAGGATCAAGATAAATTTTGGGGAAGGGCCTCGTGATTTCGCGGTAGGTAGCGATGACCCCCCGATCATGTCAGTAAACAGTGGATCGGGTCGACCGGTAGTTGCCGCTTTCGATTCTGGGGTTTTTAAAGCAATTGTCACGATGGTGTTTCCCGATTCAATCCCAATCCATTATTTACCGGGTGGGTGCTAAGGTTAAAAGCCGATATAGATATGAGCGGTGGAAAAACAATCTGCACCATCCGCTACGAAATACGTCGGCCTGGGTGCGCCCGACGTAATGCAAATCCGGAAAGATCAACGTTAATTCCTGAATTAAAAAAAACCGATACCAATCGAGCATATGCATTATTTTTATGGCGGATTCGACGACCTTCAAAGAATCGCCAATCGTTTTAGCCAGAACGTTTCGGCTGCCATGGCTCCGCATTGCAGCCCCCGATAACTGGCCATGGTCTTGACCCCATGGACCGAAAGTGGGCTATCGGCTTGTTTTAACTGGGATTGGTAGAGCTGCAGCGCTTCAATCTTGGCATTCAAGTCAGCTTCTTCCAATTTAACATACAGCGATGAGGAACTCAGGGTCTCCGCAGTATTCCAGGCATGGTAAGGCAGTTCATATGTGGCCAGCATCGACTGATACGATTTTTGCTTCAACGACGCCGGCCGCAGTGCAGTTACGGTTGCCTTAAATACCGCGCGGTGATCCTGATTGTAGTCATGATTGGATGTGGTGAGGACCAGGTTCGGTTCAATTTTATGCAAGGCCAGTTTGCTCCCCCTTTCGATGGCATGGACCAGTTCGCCCTGCGGGGTGGTATCTAGCTTCAGGTGATATTTATCTCCGCTCAGGGCAATGTCGAAATCATCGAAGTCGAGGTAATCGGCAACCTTTTCAATCTCGCTGATACGTTCATCGGCGGTCGATATTCCTTTAGCGGAAAAATCCATCGCAGTTCCCACCGTCACATACATGACATATACCTTGCCGCCTTCGCGCTTGATGCGATGGATAATTCCACCACACCCAAAGATTTCGTCATCGGGGTGTGGGGCGATTACCAGGGCCCTGACTTTACCTAGATCAATCATCTTATATTTCCTGTATCCATAGTTTACGCACGGGAAGGGCTAGACCAGCGACCATCAGACTCAATGAAATATGTGAGAGGCAAGGTATACAGAAAAATAAATGCGTCGATCCAGCGCAGCAAGACAAATCCCAGGCCGTATAGTAATAACATTGGTTTCTTCTCAAGCACTGCAATAACTATCGTCAAGATGTAATCAACCAGAAATATGCCGATAACGATGTCGCTCAAGCCGATGTTGATGATCCCCAGCGTGGGAAGCCAGAGAGCCACTGATCCAGCTGGAGCCAACAGGAGCCAGACCAATACAACCGGAAACATCAGGAATACCAAGCTTTGCAGTAGCACCTCTAAGGTGAAAGTGCCGAGTGCAAGCCAGAACAAACTAAACCAGAAACCATGTCTTTTCGCCGTTTGCCAAAAACCAAGATTCCAGCGCTTAACCTGAGTAAAATAATCCCGCAGTGAGTGAGGGTCTTGGCAAACGGAAATTGCCTTGGGCGTATACGCTATCTTCCCACAGCGTTTTTTGTGAATTTCAAAGGTCATGTTGAAGTCTTCGATCAACAGATTTGGGGCAGTTATATCGATGTCGGGAATCACGCTGCACCGATACATACTGGAAAAACCAGGGATAATGTAAGTTACATTGGAAAACTCCCATGTCTGTCCGTAGCGAAGAAAAGCCTGCATGACCTTATATAAGCGGACTCGGTACGCGATAAAAAAATTCCCCCAAACCGGTATCCAGTGCGGTTTCCATTTGGGCACGGCATGACCTGCGATCGCAACAACGGATGGATTGTCGAACAGGGGCAGCGCATTTTTCATGTAGGCCTCATCGATTTCCGAATCGGCATCCATGATCAGCACTGCCTTGTAGTGGTCGCAGAGTTCGTAATGATCGATCAAATATTGTATTGCCCGGGCCTTTCCTCCATTGGGCTGTATATCCGCGACATTGCAGTCCCATTGCTTGGCCACCTCCACCGTGTTATCGGTGGATCCATCGCTTCCGACAAAGACATTGCGCATCGGTACGACTCTTTGTAGCGCATCAAGACATAGATGAATGGTTTTTTCCTCGTTATGGGCCGGAACCAGCACGGCCACGTCGTCTAGATCGATATGTGATTGTTCAATCAGCTTATCGTTTGTTGAATCTCGTTTGATCCACTTGTAGTAATTGAGCCTTAATCGACCGACGAGATACCTGCTGCCAACCCAGCTCCCGATCCAAGCCAGTGAAAAGAAAATAGCCAACTCCTCCAAATAGGCAGGATCTGTGATATCGGCGAATTCAGCAATATTCGAATATTCGAGATAATAATATAGCGACCAGTAAAGCACCGGGAACAGTATGGTATCGACCAGGGAAAATGCGGTGCGCAAGATACGCACCAGGGTGTATGCGACCAAGACAGACGCTGCCGTCCAGGAAATCGTCGGTAATACCCATGAAATCGGAGCAGGCAGAGAGTTTATGTCGTCTGCTGGCCGGGTATCTGTAAAAAAAACACCGCTAATGGCCGTCGAAATCGAAAGCAATACTTCAAATAGCAAAAACGCAATCAGGGCCGCGAGCACGAATAACAGAAAAAGCCTGATCGTAGATGCGTATGTACGGGTGTTGTCTTGAGAGAGGAACCTGATAAATCCTATGGTGCCCCATAACGAAAAACTGAAACCGTACAATGTTATAAACGCTAGTATCGATTTAATCACTGGGTGTGTCGATAACTAGGTAACAGACAATAGCTCAAAGGTTTCGCAAGTTTCAGGTGAAGCTGAATCAATCGCTGATACACCGTAGTTAGGCATCATTTCAAGCAGTCCTTCGGCTATCGTAACTCTGGGAGACCAGCCAAGTCCCCTGATTTTGGTGGTATCGGGCAGACGGCCGCCGTGATCCTCGATGAAATGAGGGCGGAACTCGATTTCCACCGGCATCGACGTTAACGAATCAATCAGAAGGGCCAATTCGCTGATCGTCATCTGGGTCGAACCACCGATATTGTAAGCCTCACCGGGAACTCCCCGCTCCAGGACCAGCAGCATGCCTCGTATCAGATCTTGGACGTGCATGTGCGCCCGATTCTGATTTCCATCGCCGTAAATAGTGATTTTTTGGCCTAGTCGAATTCTCTTTAGAAATTGGGGGATCACCCGCGTGTCGTCGGGCGACATCCCGTTTCCGAAAGTGTTGAACAACCGTATGATCTTGGCATCGATCTGGTATTTATTAACGTACATGGCGATTAAGGCTTCCGAGAATCTTTTGCCTTCCTCGTAAGCACTCCTCGGGCCAACGGGATCGACATTACCGTTATAGGTTTCCGACTGTGGGAATGTCTCGGGATCGCCGTATACTTCCGCTGAACTTGTGAATATGAGTTTAGACTCGAGCCTTTTAGCCAGTTTGAGAACATTGGAAGTTCCGGTCGAGCAAGTAACCAGCATTTCCTCGGCCATGGGGCGGATATTCGGTACCCCGGTTGGGCAGGCCAAGTGAAATATCTCATCATATTTTTCATTTCCAAATTCGGACACAAAATCTGGATCCGATATGTCGATCTCGATTATCCGAAAGGAGCGGCTTCCCTCTAGGCTTGAAATCGATGCCCTTCGTCCTGTTGAAAAATTATCGATGCAGTCGACGCTATGGCCATTTTCGACTAAGTATTTGCATATGTTGGATCCAATAAAACCTGCACCACCGATGACCATGATACGTTTCTTTTTTTTCATGTATTGAACCTTTCAATATCTTAGTGAGAATTTGGGAGTATGGGATTTCGAGCCCAATTATAATCTACTCGAGATCGGTAATTAGTTGACATAAATCAAGCAATAAAATTATTCGGATAACAATAGCTTTAAAGATGTTAATAGCCCAATCAACGAATTCGATGCGCACTACGCGAGCCAGTCAATACCAAATTACAATAACGTTTAAATTTTACAATTGAGTTAAATGTTTGAGATGTCGAATCTGTCAAATTTGATGCCTATTTGCGTTGGGAAGTCTGGAATATGGCTTCCTGCGCGTATTCTTCCATGCCGAGCGGTTAGAGGCCTTTAACTGCAAGAAACGCGGCCCCTCCCGCAAGCCCTATACGATCAACTGGGAAGTACATCGGGTACGACGCGAAACTTGCCACGAGGAGCGCCTGCCCGCCTTTATCCGTATGCGCGGCCAATTTCAGCCAAATAGACAACACCTACGACAGTAGCCGATCCAGCGCCTCGCCAGGTGAACAATTCATCAGCAAATCGATGATGGAGAGATTGGGTATAAATTCTTCCACGTCCATATATTGTTGCGCATAGGGCTCGCATAGCCATTGCTGAATCCGGACATTGATATTTCTTTCCCTAAAAACATCAAGATCTAAATAACTCTCATAAGCTGTTCTGCCGGTAATGTAATCCGTAGCACCGAAAATCGTGCACAATCGGGTGATCTTTTCCGATGCGCTCATATGATGATAGGCGGCGCCAACATCGACTTCGGTGCCGAGGATGATATGGCGTAACTTACCCGGCAACTTCTGATCTATCAGCGAATTTACCGATTTCAGGGTCATGTGTTCCGGACCTACCGGGTCGACGCCCAGCAGGCGGCTAACTGCCCAGCATATGGTTGTCGTGTTGAGTTTAGCCACCGTTTCATAGCCGCTTTCCAGGATCGACTGGATTTCGCTGAAGACGGGCTCGAATTGCGGGGACTTGCTGTAGTTATGTTTGATTTGATTTGTTTGCTTTTTCACCCACGGTTGATCGTAGGAGACCAGCGTTTCGCTGACGGGCTGGTAGCTCCCTTTTTTTACGGACACGGTAAGCATTATTGGCCCGTGGTTGGTCTTGATGGGGGAATGCACCTGGTGTGATACCCCGCGAGTACCGTCCGGGAACCTGTGCTTGTTTACGAATTGAACGTCATCCTTGATGATGAACTGGTTGGATTCGAACATGCGGGCAAAAAAATTCAACCTTGGAAAATACTGAGGCTGTATGTCGCTTAGTATCATAAACAATTATTTCGTTAGCTAGGTTCATTTAGCAATAAAATATCAAATACTCTTACGGTTTGACAATATCGTAATTATTCGGGAATGAATGTTCTCTAGCTGATTTATAGCGGAAACGATCTCCTACAAATCTCCCACATTGAAGGCCGTGGGAGAGTGATGAACACGCTAAATCATTGAAAAAATGGTGGCTACGCCCTGATTTGAACAGGGGACCCCATCATTATGAGTGATGTGCTCTAACCAACTGAGCTACGTAGCCAAGGAATTATTCATGACCGGTTTGCCCGGTCGGTGAGAGCGCGCGATTTTCGCTTGTACACCGTGCGCTGTCAAGCGCGCAGCGCTGGCCTAGACATTAAAGCGGAAGTGCACGACGTCGGCTTCCCGCATCACGTAATCCTTGCCCTCGAGGCGCCATTTGCCGGCGTCCTTGGCGCCCTGCTCACCGCTGCAGGCGATAAAATCATCAAAGCCGATCACCTCGGCGCGAATGAAGCCCTTCTCGAAATCGGTATGAATTCTACCCGCCGCGCGCGGTGCGGTATCGCCGACACGAATGGTCCAGGCACGCACCTCCTGGGGACCGGCGGTGAAAAAGGTCTGCAGGTTTAAAAGCCGATAGCCGGCATGAATGACACGATCGAGGCCCGGTTCTTCAAGTCCCATTTCCTGCAGAAACTCGGCCGCTTCGACAGCATCGAGATCAGCGAGATCAGCTTCGATCGAGGCACAGATCGCGACCACCTCAGCACCTTCCTGCGTCGCATGGGCCGTGACCACATCGAGGTGCGGATTATCATTGAATCCGTCTTCGGCTCCGTTGGCAATATAAAGTACCGGCTTTGCGGTAATCAGGTGCAAATCTTTCATCCAGCCGCGCTGATGATCCTGCAGTTCGAAGCTGCGTGCCTGTCTGCCATCCTCGACATGCGCCTGAACTGCAAGCATGAACTCGTATTTCGCTTTCGCTTCCTTTTCATTCGACTTGGCGAGCTTCGCCGCACGCTCGGTCT
>JARFPR010000104.1 GCA_029288195.1 Gammaproteobacteria bacterium
CCCGAGTCTGCGGGCTCGGAACCGGGTCCGGCCTGTTACGGTCTCGGCGGCACCAGTCCCGCGGTAACCGATGCCGATCTCATGCTGGGCAAGTTGGACCCGAATAATTTTGCCGGGGGCTCGATTACGCTCGACAGTCAACGTGCCGCCAATGCATTACTCGATACCCTGGGTAAATCGCTCGACATGGATGCCCTGACCTCGGCCTACGGGCTGAGTGAAGTGGTCGATGAAAATATGGCAAATGCCGCGCGCGTACATGCTGTCGAAAACGGTGAGGATCTGTCCGAGTACACCATGATTGCCTTTGGAGGCGCGGCACCGCTGCATGCCGGGCGCCTGTGTGAAAAACTGGGTGTGGATCGTCTGCTGGTGCCGCCAGGTGCGGGTGTCGGTTCTGCCATTGGTTTCCTGCGTGCTCCGTTTAGCTTTGAGGCAAACCGCAGTGTCTATATGCGCCTGGCCGAATTCAGACCGGACACGATACGAAGCCTGCTGGCCGATCTTGAGGCTGAAGCAACCGGGTTTGTGCGTTCCTGTGACGCCAACGCCAAAATCGAGTCCGAATTCAAAGCCTACATGCGTTACACCGGGCAGGGTGAGGAAATTCCTGTCGTACTGACTGCCGACCAGGCGACCCGGCCGGATGCGGCAAGCTTTCAGCGGCTATTCGAACAGGATTACATAACGCTGTTTGGCCGAGCCGTTGAGGGCATGGATATCGAGATTACCGTCTGGTCCGTCAATGCAACCACGCTTGCGGAAAAAATTGAACCGGTGCAGACCCTGCCAGCGGGTGCGAAGATACCGGCGAACGGACAGAGAAGCATTTTCGATCCCGCGCAGGGCCAGACCCTTGAATCTGCGGTGGTGTTGCGAGCCGGGCTGCAACCAGGAGACCTGGTACCGGGGCCGGCGGCGATTACCGAGGATGAAACCACTATTATCCTGCCCAGAAGTCGACAGGCGGTGCGCCAGTCCGATGGCTGTATCGATGTCATGCAGCAGGCCTAGGAGCTGATCATGACTGATAAAACTTCGACGGTATCCAACCAGGTAATGTGGAATCGGTTAATTTCCGTGGTCGAGGAGCAGGCCCAGGCGCTTATCCGGACCGCATTTTCGGCTTCGGTGCGTGAAGCGGGGGACCTGTCGGCGGGTGTTTATGACACCCGCGGTCAGATGCTGACCCAGGCCGTCACCGGAACGCCGGGTCACGTCAATGCAATGGCCGATGCGGTCGCCCATTTCATTCGCAGGATTGGCTATGACAACATGTTCGAAGGTGATGTTTATATCACCAATGATCCCTGGGAAGGCACCGGTCATCTCCACGACATAACGGTGGTCACGCCATCTTTTCACAAGGGTGTGCATGTCGGCTTCCTCGGCTGTACTGCGCATATCGTCGATATCGGAGGTCGCGGATTTGGCGCGGATGCCAACTCGATTTACGAGGAGGGCCTCTATATCCCGATCATGAAATTTGCCGAAAGGGGTGAAGTCGACAAGACTCTGATCAGGATTGTGCGTGGCAATGTCCGCGAGCCGGACCAGGCGGTCGGTGATTTTTATGCACTGGCAACCTGTAACGAGATTGGCCACCGGCGTTTGACCGACATGATGAACGAGTTCGATTTATCAGATCTCGACGAGATCGCGAGCTTTATTCTGCAAAACTCACGACGCGCAACGCTTGAACGTATCGCCGCGTTGCCGCGCGCGAAGGCTTCGGGGTCGATGACGATCGACGGTTATAGCCATCCGGTCGAGTTAAAAGTTTCGCTCGATATCCAGCCGGATCGAATTCTGTGCGATTTTGCCGGTACCTCTGGGTTGGACCGCAAGGGAATTAACGTACCGCTAGTCTATACCAAGGCCTACGCCTGTTTTGCCCTTAAATGTGCCATCGCTCCGGAAATTCCCAACAACGCGGCGTCGCTCGCCCCGTTCGTAATAACGGCGCCTGAAAATACGATTGTCAACGCGGTGCATCCGGCCCCGGTCGCGCTCAGGCACGTTATTGGTCACATGATTCCCGATGCGGTCTACGCCGCTCTGGACCAGATTCTGCCCGATACCGTCCCGGCGGAAGGTGCTGGCACCCTGTGCAATTTTCAGCTTTCGTTGCGCCCGAGAACCGATATTGCGGCGCCGGCAGGTGCAACCAGGGCCGAAGTCCTGACGTTCAACTCGGGCGGCTCGGGTGCACGCCCGGCTTCGGACGGTTTGAATGCAACGGCTTTTCCCTCGGGTGTCATGACCATGCCGGTCGAAGCCACCGAACACACCGGCCCGGTGATCATCTGGCGCAAGGAATTACGCCCCGACAGTGGCGGTGCCGGCAAGTATCGTGGCGGCCTGGGTCAATACATGGAAGTGGGGGCAACCCCGAACCATGAGTTTGATTTTTCCGCGATGTTCGATCGCGTCGATCATCCGGCAAGGGGGAGGCAGGGCGGCAAGAACGGCGCCCCGATGACGATTGCCAGGGACGACGGTAGCGCAATGAAGGGCAAGGGCAAGCAGTTTGTTGCTGCCGGTCGCCGCGTCATGCTGGCGATGCCGGGCGGTGCAGGATACGGTGATCCGAGCAAAAGAGATGCCGCACTGGTGCGCAGGGACCTGGCGCGTGGTTACATCTCCACGGAGGTTGCTAAAACCGAGTACGGCATGAGCGATGCGGATATCGCCAGCGTCGTCGACGCGGTAAACCGCGGTGAAGCTATTTAGTAGAAAATCCGGGAATTAAAAAGCTCGGCGCTGAAATATCGAGATAAAAACAATTGATTAAAGAAATCCCGGAAAAAATGACGGCGGTTTACCTGACCGGACACGGCGGTATCGAAACCCTGGAATATCGCGATGACATCCCGGTCCCGGTTCCCGGTGCTGGCGAGGTATTGATCAAGGTGTCAGCAGCGGGTGTCAATAATACCGACATCAATACCCGCATTGGCTGGTATTCGAAGAAGGTCGTGGATGCGACCAATACGGGTGGGGCGGAAGGTTTCGCAGAGGTGGATGACGCTGATGCAACCTGGTCTGGTGTGGCGATGCAGTTTCCACGCATCCAGGGCGCGGACTGCTGCGGGATCATCGTCGCGGTCGGTGAAGGTGTCGATGAAAGCAGAGTCGGGCAACGGGTGCTGGTGCGCAACATGCTGCGCAGTTACGTCGATTACCGGCCATACGAATGCTGGACGCTGGGTTCGGAATGCGACGGTGCCTTTGCACAGTACACGCGAGCACCGGCGCGTGAAACCTACGCTGTTAATTGCAACTGGTCAGACGCGGAGCTCGCCTCGATTCCCTGTGCCTACTCGACCGCGGAAAACATGCTGCACCGGGCCGGGGTCGGCGCCGAGCGCTTGCTGGTTACCGGGGCTTCGGGCGGTGTCGGTTCCGCCGCGGTGCAACTGGCCAAACGTCGCGGCGCCCAGGTTACCGCGATTGCCAGTAGCGAGAAGATGAAAGATTTGCGCAGCCTTGGCGCTGACCAGGTTATCGATCGTAACGCTGACCTGATCGCAGCGCTCGGTGCGGACAGCGTCGACGTGATCGTCGACCTGGTTGCCGGCGAAGGCTGGCCCCTGTTGCTCGATGTACTCAAGCGTGGTGGACGTTATGCAACTGCGGGTGCGATCGCGGGACCGCTGGTTGAACTGGATGTGCGCACGCTTTATCTCAAGGACCTGACCTTGATCGGGTGTACCTTCCAGGAAGATGTCGTGTTCGAAAATCTCGTTCAGTATATTGAGCGCGGTGAAGTTCGACCGCTGGTTGCGAAAACCTTTGCGCTTGCCGATATAGCGGAAGCACAGCAAGTGTTTCTGGAAAAGAAGTTCACCGGTAAACTGGTGCTGATCCCGACGGCCTGAGCGACCTCGGCTCGAATTCTGACCCAAATGACGAGCACGAGCACAAAAAAACGGTGATGCCGGAGCACCACCGTTAAATTGGATCGAGTAATGTCCTGTTCTAGCTGTAACGATAGGGCACGCCGGTTTTCTCCATCACAGCCTTGTACTTCTTGAATGCGTCGACGACTTTCTTGGTGCGCGGGCTGATCGATGCCAGCTCTTCCCAGAATTCAGCCGAGTCGGCCACCACGGTATCCCATTCATCGGCCGGGATCGTGGTCAGTTCCATCTTGTCGCCGTTGACGCGCAGATCAGCTTCTCCACCCCAGTACCAGACCTGGCGATAGTAGTGCGAATCGTTACAGGACATGCGGAACAGTGCCTGCAAATCCGGTGTCAGCTTGGCCCAACTCTTCGAGTTGGCAAAGTAGGAGCCACACCAGGCGCCGGTAACGTTGTTCAGCAGCGCATAGTTACAGACATCGGCCCAGCCCACTTCGTAGGCTTCGGTGAAGCCGCACCAGGCTACCCCGTCGAGTTCACCGGTCTGGATCGCAACTTCGATATCGTCCCATGGCAGGGTGACCGGCACCAGGCCGTAGCGCGAGAGGAACTTACCGGCAGTCGGTACGCCGAAAACGCGCTTGCC
>JARFPR010000175.1 GCA_029288195.1 Gammaproteobacteria bacterium
ATAATATTGATACGATGCTGCTCGAACTGCTGGTCCATGCCGCTCCAGAAACAGGTCGTCGCAGCGGAAGTAATGGTAATACCTCTTTCCTGCTCCTGCTCCATCCAGTCCATCACGGCTGCGCCATCATGCACCTCGCCAATCTTATACGAGACGCCTGTATAAAACAGTATCCGTTCCGTGGTCGTGGTCTTGCCCGCATCGATATGGGCAATGATGCCGATATTTCGATACTGCGTTATCGGTGTCGTACGTGCCACCGTAATTTCCCTTTCGATCCTTTTTCAATTACCAGCGGAAGTGTGCAAATGCCTTGTTCGCTTCGGCCATGCGATGCGTATCTTCGCGCTTCTTGACAGCGGTACCCTTGTTCTCTGACGCATCCAGCAATTCGCCGGCCAGCTTTTGCGCCATGGTCTTTTCACCGCGCTTCTGCGCAGACTCGATGAGCCAGCGCATCGCCAGCGTATTGCGTCGTGATGGACGCACCTCTACCGGTACCTGGTAGGTCGCACCACCGACACGCCGCGATTTAACCTCGACCATCGGGCGCACGTTCTCGAGCGCTTTTTCCATCAGTTCGACCGAATCCAGGCTGCTTTTATCAGCCACGTTGTCGAGCGCGTAATACATGATCTTTTCCGCGGTAGATTTTTTACCATTGCGCATGATCATGTTGATAAATTTAGCGATCTGCAGATCGTGGAACTTCGGATCCGGCAGGATAACTCTCTTTGGAACTTCTCTACGCCTTGGCATCTGGCTACCTTTGACTTATGACTTGGGGCGCTTGGCGCCATATTTTGAACGACCTTGTCGGCGATCCGGTACCCCCTGGGTATCCAGGCTGCCACGGACTACGTGGTAACGCACACCCGGCAAGTCCTTGACCCGGCCGCCACGTACCAGTACTACCGAGTGCTCTTGCAAGTTGTGGCCTTCACCACCGATATATGAAGCAACTTCGTAACCAGTCGTCAGACGCACACGCGCAACCTTCCTCAGAGCGGAATTAGGTTTTTTCGGTGTCGTGGTATACACCCGGGTACAAACACCACGCTTTTGTGGTGAAGCCTCGAGTGCGGGTACGTTACTCTTGGTCCGCTTGGACTGACGCGGCTTACGTACCAGCTGGTTAACTGTTGACATCTATTCGACTCTCCTGCGAGCAATCAATCTATTTAGGGTTTCTCAACGAACAGCAGGCTATACATTACGTATAGCCTGCTGATCTGGGAGGCGGAATTTTAGGGGCGAAACCGCCCCCTGTCAACCGCTTTAAGGGTCCTACTCTGATACTGCGGTCTCTTCCGAGGCGGTCCCTTCGGTGGCTTCACCCACATTTTCCAGCGCAGCTTCGAGCTCATCCATTTCCGGCATAACCGGCATCGCAGGCTTCAGGCGATTGCGGCGACGCTCTTCATGGTAAGTCTGACCGGTTCCCGCCGGGATCAGGCGTCCCACGATGACATTCTCCTTGAGACCCCGCAGATCATCCTTGGCGCCTTTAACGGCAGCCTCGGTGAGCACGCGCGTGGTTTCCTGGAAAGAAGCAGCCGAAATGAACGATTCGGTCACCAGTGAGGCCTTGGTAATACCCAGCAGATCCTGTTCGTAGGTAGCCGGTTTCTTGTTCATCGCGATTGCCTTGTCGTTGGTATCGAGCACGCGTGCCTTATCGACCTGGTCGCCACGCAGGAGCCGCGTATCGCCACCATCAACGATGGTCACCTTGCGCAGCATCTGGCGTACGATAACTTCGATATGCTTGTCGTTGATCTGCACACCCTGTAATCGATA
>JARFPR010000273.1 GCA_029288195.1 Gammaproteobacteria bacterium
TACCGCCAGTGTAATTGCCGCGGTCAGGTCGGCACGACTCCAGCCGAGCGCCTGCTCCCAGTGCAAAAGCAGCGCCGGGAAACTGTAATACAGGCAGGCCCAGATCAGCGTCTGGGCAGTGGCGAGCAGCAGAATCGGTCGGTCTTTCACATTACCTTCAGCATCAGATTACGCGTCGTAACTATTGGTATTCAACAAAAATAACTGTTGCTATGATGCCATCCAATTCCAGGCATGGATATATTCGCGATTCGCGTCCATGAGCCATAAACTGACCTTCGACTATATTATCGCCGGCGCCGGGTCAGCAGGCTGTGCCCTCGCCGCACGCCTGTGTGAAGATCCGGATATCACGGTTTGCCTGGTCGAGGCCGGGGGCAATGGCAACAGCCTGTTCGTGCGCATGCCGGCCGGCAACGGTTTTATCTTCGGCAATCCGAAGTTTGACTGGGGTTACGAGAGCGTTCCCCAATCCGAGCTTGATAACAGAACGATCTATTACCCCCGAGGCAAGGGTCTCGGCGGTACCTCGTTGTTGAATGGTTTGGTCTACGTGCGCGGTAACTCAATCGACTTCGATCGCTGGCGGGACATGGGCAATCCCGGCTGGGGCTATGCCGACGTGTTGCCGTATTTCAAGAAATCGGAAACCGCTGCGCACCGGGATTCTGAATTCCACGGCCAGTCCGGACCCATAAAAATCACGCCGGCAGAAAATTTTTGCCCGGTAAGCCAGATGTTTGTCGAAGCCGCGCAACAAGCCGGGGCAGTTCTCAATCACGATTTCAACGCGGCGTCGCAGGTTGGCGTGGGCCGCTTCGATGCCAAGGTTTTCGATGGTCAGCGGCAATCGACCTCGGCAACCTACCTGCAGAATCGACCGGATAACCTGACTATCCTGATCGGCACCCGTGTGTTGCGTGTTGAGTTCTGGGGTAACAAGGCGACCGGGTTGCATATCGTTAGTAACGGAAATTCTCAAACCATACAAGCTGAACGCGAGATCATATCCTGCCTCGGCACATTCGAATCACCGAAACTGTTGATGCTGTCAGGCATCGGTCCAGCTGATCATTTAAAGGCACTAGGTATCGAGCCGCTGCAGGATCTGCGTGGCGTCGGTGAATCGCTACAAGACCACCCCAACATGCCGCTAACCTTTGAAATCAGGAATAAGAATCTGAGTTTTGCACGCTATCAGCGCCTCGATCGCGCGATCTGGCTGGGCATACAGTACCTGTTCAATAAAAGCGGTCCCGCGACCGGCCCCTTCTGGAGTACTGGCCTGTTTCATGCCTTCAACGACGGTCAGTTGCCAGATCTCGAAGTATACTGCACCCCGATGGTCGTCAAGGAAGGCGCCGGAGGCGCCGGCTGGAGCCTGCAAAACCTGCTCAACCCGGGACGCGCAATCCTCGCGCGCGGCAAAATGGCGGCTCCGGGTATACAGTTTGATATCAATCTACTGCGCCCGAAAAGCACGGGTCGTATTAGGCTCGCTTCCAATGACCCGACCGATCATCCCCGGAGCGACCCGGGTTCTTTTAGCGATAACGCGGATATTGAAACTCTTATCGATGCGGTTGAGCATATTCGAGAAATAACCTGTCAACCCGCGTTTAGCGACCTCATCGGTAGGGAAATCGCTTTCGGCCCAGAGGTCAAATCCAG
>JARFPR010000309.1 GCA_029288195.1 Gammaproteobacteria bacterium
TCGCACGTGGATGTCTAAAGATGTCACCCCAAAATACCGTGAATCATTTAAAATCGGCGACAATATTAATATCAAGGTCATCTCTGTTGGAGACAACATGGCCAGGTTAGAGATAGAGGTTCCCGACGAGTCAAAAGTGCATCGCGAGGAAACTCATGAAAGGATTCAGAATCTGTAGGGTAAGGTAATATAAAATCAATTTTGTGTAATACCGACCTTTTCAATGCGATAACGAGCGTCTCAATTGGGTTGTGATTTCAATTGGTCAATGCAATTTGAGCGTCTGCTTTGGTGGTCGATTAATATTACTCCCCCGAAAAATGTGGGTGGAGGACGTATATGGATATGACATTGATTGCGCTCCGGTGGTGTTCATACAGGTACCAATTTTGGCCCACTAAATGGCAGTGAAAAATTTCACACTCTTGTATCTGAGCACCGGGACATCTATCTACTATTATTAAGCATGAGATAAATTATCGGAGGATGTCATGGTCAAAATTACGACAATGCGAATTTGGATAGGTATCTCTATCGCATGGCCCTTTTTGTGTATGCTGATGTTTAACAGATGGTTCTTTTTTAGCCCGTTGGGATTGCTAATCACGTTTGTGCTGCCCGTTGCGGGTTGGGCTTTGTGGTGGAAATTTTACCGCGAAGAAGAGCAAATGCTTGCCATTAACGATAAACTTAACCTGGATAAAGGTATCGGATTTATAACCAACCTGAAAAAACGCCTTTTTAATTAGTCGGCATTTCCCATACCCCTGATCCCTGTTTATCAGGCTCTCCCCATTCATTGGTGTAACACCCGGGTGTATTAACCCTTCCATGTACTAATCGATTCCCTCATTGTGAGTTGAGTTAGGCAAATTGAATCCTGGATTACGAAAACTGAACCTGTTTATCCAGAGCGGAAAATAGTGTGGTTAAAATAACGGTGATCCTGTCAAGATTTCTCCTGGTACTGCTGTTACCTTTTGTCTTAATCTGGGCGATCGTTACCGATATACTGGGCATAGCAGTCTCTGAAGGATAATGTAAAGCAGTTCAAACTCCCCGCAGCCCTGCCCTGGTACGGGCCGGAGCTGGATCCACCAATAAACTTGAGGAATGCAAGTTATCCATCCCATTGAAGAGTAGCTACAGGCAATCGAGAATCATTTCACAACCCCGATGAAAAGCGAAATATTCAGGCAATGTCAAAGACTATTCCCGGAGTGGTCAGCACTCTCGATGACAGATTTCGAGTTTGACGATCCCGGGGGCTTTTCGTCGTTTACGATGGGTATTAGGTCTAGCAAGCCGATACAACCACCCGCGGTCCTCTATCGTCGACTCGAGGGTAAGGAAAATGCGATTCTGGACTTTGAAACCGAAAAGGAAGTGTTCCTTAACCTCGGGGCCAATAACATAGCTGCCCACTGTCATTACTACGATAAAAGCTGTCGCATCGAGAGTTTCCATCAGGGTCGTAGTTTGATCGCCAATGATTTATTCGAACCGGAAAACCTGCGCCAAATCGCCAATCAGCTTTATCGCTTGCACCAGTTGATGCCACCTGGCCTGCCCCGAAAATCGCTTTTCGAACTGCTGCACGATAAGTGGGGCCAATTAGCAAAAAAGGTTCTGCAAAATGAAATCGATTGCTTCCCGCCCAATGAGCGAATCATGTGCGAAGCGCTACGCGAGATTTACAGTCCGGCAACGCTTGAAAAGGTCAGGCAATGCCTGCCCGATGGCAAGCTGACTTTCTGTCACAACGACACCTATCATGGCAACATCATGAAACTCGAAACCGGCGAGATCAAGCTGGTCGACTTTGAATTCTCCTGTCTCAACAACAAGGCTTACGACTTTTCCAACCTGTTTGCCGAAACCGTGATGCGCCATCAGCAAGCCGATTATCCTTACTTTCGGATAGCAGAGCCCGAATTCGATGACCATGAACTCGGCATGCTTATCAGTTTTTACCTGGATAACACCGAATTTGAAAACCCGCAGGCAAGACAGAAAGAGTTTGAGAAATTGCTGCGCGATACTAACGCGATGCTTATGCTGTCTGACTACAAATATGCCATGGCCGCACTACCATTAGCCGTTAATCCCATCCAGAAGATTCGCTTTATCCCCTATGCCTACCAGCGATTCAACAAGTTCCTCGCGTCCTGCGAACAGCTCAACTCGTGATCTGAATCCGCGGGAAATTATTTCATGCTACTAGCGGATACTGCAGTTAAAGATCAGGTTAATAAAATTATTCTGGCACGCAAAGCCTGTCACTTGATTTACCTTCCAGGTTTTCATCAACGACAGCAGAATTTGTATCGAATACCAAAACATCCTCTTCGGTGAAAGCCGGACCTTCCAGTTTTTCACCCAGTAAATACCTGGCCAGATTTGCGGGCGTAACTTTATGTAAGGCAGCTTCTTCCGAATCGTTAAGTCCCGCGGTCACACCCAGTTCATAGGCGTTGGTGCATGCTGCTTTATAACTTGCTGCTAAAGGATCTGCCAATGCTATCCCCCTTTCATAGATTCCCCACAACTTTTCGGGCGAAATTTTATTGCAGGTATCTTTGAGCAGCTCGTGCTGTAATGTCATATTGTTACAGCCCTGGCGATTCAACACACTCCAGAAGAATGACTTGAGATAACCTGAAGTAAATGCCACTTCTTCCGGGGCTTTAAATAACTGCTCATGACTAACCAGGGCATCGAGTATCTGGCGGTGTATCAGCACACCAATTTTGCTGGCCGACTTTCTATACTTTCGATTGCCGCGAAAACCAAACATAGTTCCTCCCGAACTGACGTAGCATTACTATTTTCACCAATAAAGGAGAGATTACCATAACCGGCAGGAACCAAAACCAGTTTCGCATCGTTGCGTTGCAGTTAGTCTGTTATCGAGCTAAACGAAATTTTCTAACGAATCTGGCGGTATCAATCAGAATGTTAACACCGAATCGATGGGGTTTAAGCGGGGGCAACCGTCAAAGCCGCCGCAGCCCAGGACAGGCTGCGGCAACTCACTGCTATTTAAGCTGCTTTTTCAGCTTCATCCTTGTGCTCGAGGGTGGTGCCGGCAGAGCCGATAGCAATCGACTTGGGCTTCATGGCCTCGGGGACTTCCTTGACCAGGCTGACAGTCAACAGACCGTTTTTCAGGTCTGCGCCGCTGACTTCAATATGGTCGGCAAGGTTGAACTTGCGCTCAAAGCTGCGGTTGGCAATGCCGCGATAAAGGTAGGATCTTTCCTCGCCGTCATCGGCTTTTTTACCGCGTACCCTTAACTCGCCTTTTTCGACCTGGATATCAAGTTCGCTCTCTTCGAAACCCGCAACCGCAAGCGTGATTGCATAGCGATCATCTCCGGTAGCCTCGATATCATAAGGCGGGAAACCGACTGTAGTCTTTTGGCTACGCAAGGCATTATCCAGCAGGGAACCCATGCGGTCGAAACCGATGCTGCTGCGGTACAAGGGGGATAAATCGATAGTTGTCATAACAAATTCTCCTAATGAAGCAATTGATAAATGTGCCGCCACTCTCTTCGAGACCTGGCGATCACTGCTTCCTATCTGGGAGTTTTTATTATGATTTCAAGGCTGGGGCCGGGATTATTTTCGCGCTTTCTGTTGGTCGAGCCACTGAATCAGGTGAGTGAAAGGCAACGGGCGCGACACGATGAAGCCCTGTACCTGGTCGCAACCAACCTCGGCAACAACATCCCAGTCCCGCTGGTCCTCGACGCCCTCGGCGACTACCTTCATGTCGAGTTTTTTCGCCAGCAGCACGCTTGATTCAAGAATCGCACGCGCAGAAGCCTCTTGCGCCACCCCATGCACAAAAGCACGGTCAATTTTAAACTCGGAAAAAGGAATGCGCTGCAGTTGTTCCATCGAAGAATAACCCGTACCAAAGTCGTCGATCGACAAGTTAAAGCGCTTCAGCGATAGACGGCTCAGAATATCAAGTGCGACCGAAAGATGTTCCATCAAACGACTTTCAGTGATTTCGAAGGAAATACTGGATGCCTCCAGTCCACAGTTTTCCAACATGTTCGAAACCCGGTCGGGCCAGTCAAGGTCAGTCAATGAATCGACCGACAGGTTAATCGCAATATTGAGGTTATGGCCCATTGATTTCAATTTCGTTGCGTATTCCAGAACCCTGATTAAAACCTGGTCGGTTAGATCCCTTATCAGATCGTTTTCTTCCGCCAGGGTAATAAAAGCATTCGGCTTTATTAATCCCTTGACCGGATGATTCCAGCGTATCAGCGCCTCGACACCGACAACCTGGCCGGATTTAATATCGACCTTGGGTTGAAAATAGGTATCCAGCTGACCCTCGGCGATGGCTTTTTTGAGCTCTGCAAGTGGAAGCGGACCAACCATCATCATCGTGCCTTCCTGGCGAATCTGATCCAGGGAATCAAGCAGTTCGCTGAGTTTGGCGGGTACCGCCGGTTTTTCCAGTACGCCAAGCACATGCAAATCGTGTTCGATAGCCAGTTTTTCAACTGTCTTCAGAATTCGTAAATCTTCCCCGCTGGTCAGAATCAACGATCCCGAAAACTTCCGTTTTGACAGGTGGCGAATAAACTCGACTCCATCCATTTCGGGCATGTTCAGGTCACAAATCACGACATCGACCTGGTCACCAGTGCCTTCCAGAATTTCCAGTGCCGCCGGCCCGGACATCGCGTTTAACACCCCCGAAATACCCAGATCGTTGAGCATTACCGTCATCACGCGGTGCATGATGTAGTCGTCATCGACCAGCAGCAGCTTGATACTAAACTGGGTTACATCTTCGTCGTCGCCAGGCAACTGGGAATTGAATTCCGGTTCCACAACAACCGCTGCACTTTCGGCTACCGTTTCACCGAGAAATTTCTCGATGAACCCTGACGCTTCGGCAGCATGCTCGCGTAAGCGGGGAATCATAACCTCGATCTGGTCCCAGGCCGCGTCGGTCGCCCTGGATTCCAGTTGCTGGCAGGATTGCGCCATGGCCATTGCTCCCATGCTTCGCGACGACGATTTCAACTTGTGGGTATATTCGGCAATTTGCTCGCTATTCTTCCAGGCAAAGGCCTGCTGGATATTCTCAAGCTCATCTTCAAGCGCTTCATGATAAGATTTAAGCAATCTACGATGCAGGTCGGGATTGTCCCCGGTGGATTGCTTCAGCACACTAAGGTCGATGGCCCCTTCTACAACCAGGTCAACCGCTTCGTGTTTATCCTGCCCATCTTCATCCGATACATTACCCGGTGCCCATTTTTCAAGCGCAGTGCGTAAATCATCGAGTTCTACCGGCTTGGGGATGACGTCATCCACACCGACAGCGAAGCATTTCTCGACATCCGCTTCCAGCGCGTTGGCAGTTATTGCGATGACCGGTGCGCGCGCGCCGTGACCATTTTCCTGCTCCCTGATTTCCTGAACCAGTTCATAACCATTCATTTCAGGCATACGGATATCGGTAAGCAACAGTTTATAGTGCCCTCGCTGCCAGAGCTCGAGTGCCTGCGCTCCATTTTCGACATAATCGGCGCTGTAGCCAAGAATATTCAACTGTGCGGCCATCAGTTCCTGGTTAATCAGGTTATCTTCGGCAACCAGGATGTGTGAAGTTTCCCCATCGGGTCGGTTGACCAGGGTTGTTTTCGGATCGGGGAAATCAACCAGGCTACCGACTTTCGGGGTTGGCGCGAGTTCGAGCCTTACCCAGAATGTACTGCCGTCTCCGGGATTGCTATCGATTTCGAGTTCACCGCGCATTAAATCAACCAGCTGACGAGTTATCACCAGTCCAATTCCGGAACCTTCGACACCGCTAAATTCAGCACCCAGCCGATTGAAAGGCTGGAACAGTTCTTTAAGTTTTTCGGGTGATATACCAACGCCGGTATCGCGGATTCCTATACGTAACAGGTTTTCGTCGCCATGTTCAAAAATAACACTAACGGTGCCATTCTCATGGTTGTACTTGACGGCGTTTGTCAACAGGTTCAGGAAAACCTGCTTGAGTCGAATCGAGTCCGCTACCACGTTTAAATTTTCGCACTGCGACGCATCAAATTCGATAACGATATTACGATTCTGGGCTAGCGGCTCCACCCAGTGAACGCTATCGTTTAACACCTGCTTCAGCGAGACCGGCTCCAGCGATACGTCGGTTTCACCTGCTTCGATGCGTGATAAATCGAGTATCTGGTCGATCAGCGACATCAGGTGTTTGGCAGCTCGATTTATTTCGGTTGCATTGGCGAGGTGCTGTTCACTCAGGCTCCGATCATATTCAAATAATTGCGAAAACCCGAGAATCGCATTCAGCGGGGTACGCAGTTCGTGGCTCATGCTTGACAGGAACTCGGATTTGGCCTGGTTGGCCTCCTCTGCCTGGGTTTTGGCCTCGATCAATCTTGTCTC
>JARFPR010000313.1 GCA_029288195.1 Gammaproteobacteria bacterium
CGATACATCTTCTCCATGCGCATCGAATTGAATGCGTAACCGCCGAAATTCCGAATACCGATGGGTTCTGCCTTGCGCCACATCGAGTCATAAATCGACAATAGTTGATAAGTAGGCATATGCAGCTCGTAACCCAGTTCACCGGCGTAAGAGACTCTCAGGACGCGCACCATCGCGCTGTCGATCTGGATCTCGCGCGCACACAACCAGGGGAAAGCGGCGTTCGATAAATCTTCCTCGGTCATCTGCTGCAGTATCTCGCGCGAGTTAGGCCCGGTAATCAACAACGATGAAAACGCTTCGGTAACATTTTTGATGCTGACATCGAAATCAGCAGCATTTGCCTGCATCCAGTGTAAATCCTTGTGTTCGGAAGCAATTGCCGACACCAGGTAAAAGTGGTTTTCACCGAGTCGGGTGATCGACATTTCACACATGATTCCGCCTTCAGGCGCATGGAACAGGCTCAGACCAATGCGTCCAACGCGGGGCAATTTATTACACGAGAGCCGGTCCAGAAACGCCTCGGCATTGGGGCCGCTGATTTCGTACTTGGCGGCGCCTGAAATGTCTATTACACCAGCCGACTCCTGCACCGCCTTACAGTCCTCGGCAACCACCGCTTGCGCCTCGCTATGCGACCAGCTTAACGACTCTCGTCGTACAGCGTCCGTCTGAAACCACAATGCCTTTTCGTAACCCTGCACCGCGCCGTGCACCGCGCCGTGCTCGAGCAGGCGCGTAAACAGGGGGCTGGTTCGCATCGGGCGACCATGGGGTCGATTATCGTTGGGTGCACCTACCGCGTACATCGCCTCGTAGGATTCGATTGCCCTGATGGTGCAATACTTTTTGTCGGCCCAGTCGCCGAATCGGCGTGTATCGAGCGGTGCCATATTGATTTCAGTCTGGCCATATTTCATCCACTGCGCCATGTACTTGCCGATACCACCCTGGGCGATGCCGATGCTGGCGCCGCACAGGTTCCAGAAATTGCGCAGCCCGGCAACCGGACCCGCCAGGATGTTATCGTCCGGCGTATGCGTAATCGGTCCGTTGACAACCGATTTGATGCCAACCTCCTCAAATTTGGGCGTTAATTCGAAACAGCGTTCGAGAAAGGGCATCAGTACGTCGAGATTTGGTTCGAATAACTCGCGGTCAAAAGCCCAGTCCATGCCGTCGAGTGCCCACGGGCGTGAACCCCACATTTCATAAGGCCCGACCAGGAATCCGAGACCTTCCTGGCGGATATAGGCCGAGCTATAGGAGTCGCGACATACCGGTAACTCCCAGCCTAACGCTTCGATATCGGGGTGCTTTTCGGTGACGAGATATTGATGTTCGAGATTAATCAAGGGCACATTGATCCCGACCATGGCGCCGATTTCACGCGCAAAACAGCCGGCAGCGTTGACCACGTGCTCGGCCACGATGGTTCCCTTATCGGTAACCACCTCCCATTCGCCGGAGCGCAATTCGTTAATTTCAGTAACGCGCGTGAAACGATAGATCTCGGCTCCCTTATCGCGTGCCAGTTTGGACAACGGCATGACCACCGAAGTGGGGTCAACGTGACCATCATTCGGGGTGCTGGCGATGACGCGGGCGTTGTCGAAATTCATCAACGGATTGAGCTTTTGCGCTTCTTCCTTGCTGACAATATTGAATTCAAAGCCAATATTCTTGGAGCGACTTTCGAGATTTCTGAACCACTCTTCCTCAACCCTGGTAAACCCCTGGCGGATACTGCCGGTTTGATGAAAGCTGGATTTATCGCCAGTCTCCTCGGGCAGGATTTCGTTGTAGAGCTTGATCGTGTAGTCATGGATCTGTGCGACGGTGTGATTACCGATAAAATTCGAGCATAGTCCGGCCGCATGCCAGGTCGACCCGCTGGTCAATTCGCCTTTCTCGACCAGTACCACGTCGTTCCAGCCTTCCCGGGTC
>JARFPR010000363.1 GCA_029288195.1 Gammaproteobacteria bacterium
CTGTTTTTTGCTGGGTATGCTGCGGAAGGCGGTAGCATTGACTGGTGGCATATTAGTGATTGGGGGGGCTAAACGATGACCGATGTGTCAACCCAGTTAGCGCTGATGATCGATCTCGAACGCTGCACCGGCTGCAAGAGCTGCGAGGCGGCCTGCAAGCAAACCAACGCGCTCGGCCCCAACAGTTACCGCAACCGGGTCATGTGGTTTGACGAGCAACACGACGATAACAGCCAGGTTTCATCAGCCCGGCTCGATTTCCTGACCGTTACCTGCCAGCAATGTGAACGCCCGGCTTGCCTGCGTGCCTGCCCGGTATACCCGAAAGCGATCTCCAAGGACCCGGCCACCGGGGTGGTTGAAATCAATGAAAACCGTTGCACCGGTTGCGGTGAATGTGCACTGTCCTGCCCTTACGGCGCCATCGGCTATAACGCCGAGCAACACCATGCGGTCAAGTGCGATTTGTGTTCCGAGCGCAGGGCCCGCGACCTTGGACCCGCCTGTGCCCATGTCTGCCCGACCCGCGCGATCAGCTTTGGCACCCGCAAAACACTGCTCGACAGGATTCAGCAGGAACATCGCGAAACGGTCGATACCGATCACTTCCTACAGCAACCGGCAACGATTTATCTGAAACGCCTGGATGACGGTGCAAAAGCCGAGGCAAACGCCCCTGAACGCAGCACCCCAGCCCTGATGCAGGATCATCAAACCCGGGCAAGCCTGGATACCGATAACGCACGAGGCTCGTATCGCCGCTCGGAAAAAAACAACCTGCTGCAGCAGGAAGAACGCATCGTCCCCGGGGGTTGCAATATCTGTTTCAACGGTTGCCCGGTCAAGTTTCACCTGCGTGGCGACGAGGTGCTCAATATCTATGGCAACGACGACGACCCGGTATTTCAGGGTCGTGTCTGTCCAAAATCGCAAATGACCCTGCAGCTTTATAACAATCCGCATCGACTGGTGACACCGTTGAAACGCGTCGGCAAGCGCGGTAGCGATTCATTTCAGTCGATTAGCTGGGAACAGGCCCTTACTGAAATCGCGCAAAAATTGTCCGCGGTACGTGATCAATATGGTAGCGAAGCGCTCGCGATTCAGTCGGGTTCACGCACCGGAGTACTCAATATTATTGGTGCACTGCCGCTTTTCGCCGGACTCTGGGGTACCGCGAACGTGGCTGCAACCGAACCTTATTGCGACCTCGGCAAGGGGCTTGCGCTTAACCTGACCCAGGGCACCGGTGTTATGGCAAGCGTCTACACCGAGGAAGATATCGGCAGCGCCGAAGCCTACGTCTACATCGGCGATAACCAGGCCGAGACGCGGCCGGTAAATTTCGGCATGCTAAACGACTGGCGACTGCAACATAAGGCCAGGATGATCGTTGTCGATCCACGCCTGACCGCTACCGCAAGCAAGGCAGACGCCTGGTTACCGATTCGTTCAGGGACCGATATGGCGCTTGGACTCGGCATTATCCACTACTTGTTCGAGCACGGGCTCCACGACGAAGCTTTCTGCGAGCGCTGGGTCGTTGGCTGGCGCGAATGGCGTGACTATATCAAGCAGCAAGGCTACGACCTCGAATGGGCGGCGCAGGTTACTGATCTCGAAGTCGAGCAGCTTAAAATGCTGGCACAGACTATCGCAGAAGCCGACGGCTGCATGATTTTTCTGAGTCGCGGTGTTAATCAACATACCAATTCAGCGCAAACCAACCGCGTGTTCATGTTCATCGCGGCGATGACCGGAAACTGGGGGCGTCGCGGTGGGGGTTATTTCAATGTTTCCTCGGAAATGAACTGGAAACCGCCGTTGATTCCTGCCGGGCGCAAGGCCGATGCGCGGGCAGCAATCGGCAAGAATCCATCAGCCTGGATGGAAGCCATGCTCGATGGCAGGCCCTACCCGATAAAGGCGCTGATCACCAGTAACAACCCGCTCGCGCAATGGCCCAATCAAAACCGGGCTCGCAAAGCGATCGAGGCACTGGACCTGGTGGTGCACCTGGAATTGTTCAAAAATGCCACCTCACGTTTTGCCGACTACGTGTTACCGATGGCAAGCGGGATCGAAAAAGGAGGCACCACGCGCTTTGCTGAAGACCGGCGTATTGTCTGGAATGACAAGTTCATTGACCCTCCCGGGGATGCCAGGTCCGATCACTGGTTCTGGATCGAACTGGGCAAGAAATTCGGCTACGAGGATGTTTTAAAAGATGACTACAAGGATCCACGTAAGCTCTGGGACGAGGTGCTGGTAGCTGCAACCCCGGATCTTGGCGCTGCGACCACTGCAGAGTTGACCGCTCGACCCAATCGCACCGTGCGCTTACCCTACTTCGACGCCGGGCCGGGAGAAATCGATCCGGTTTATGTGACCGAGCTGATGCGTAGCAACCCCGGGGCGAACCTGGGTTATCCCACTGCGAGCGGCAAACTTGAATTCTGGACCCCCGAGCTGGAGCAGAAATTCACCGCCATGGGATTATCTGCGCTACCCGAGTTTTATACCGAGGCCGAACAGTTAATAGACCTGCCGCACATTGAATATGACACGACCCCTAAAACTTCGAGTTTCTTCAGCGAAGAGACATTGGTGTACCCGGGCCACATCGTCAACGAACCTGTCACCCGCGACCTGACTTTTGACACCGAACTCGTGACCGGTCGCCCACCCGCGCCACATTTTCATTCCTGGACCCATTATTTCTGGCAAGCCCAGGAAATGTGGCCCGAGTTATACTGTCAGATTCATCCCCAAAAGGCATCAACGCTCGATGTCAAAGACGGGGACCAGGTATCCATAGTCACCGAAAACGGCAAGATTACGGTACGCGCCTGGATCCATCGGGG
>JARFPR010000382.1 GCA_029288195.1 Gammaproteobacteria bacterium
CTTCTCTTCGCTGGCTTTCAACAAGCTGATATCCGAGAAATTGACAACAAAGCCATCAAACACATCACCGATAATTTTAAGCGGGCTAATCTCTATCATAAGCTCACGCCCGGTTTCATGCCGTGCATGTGCGAGCACGCGTTCATACCTGAACATCACCTGTTGCAATAAGGACTTCCAGCTCGCGCCTTGTTTAAGGCGGATATGTTTTACTGCATGAATCAACGATTCGCCATTAATATTGGCATTGTCGTCGTCATACAAATACCATCCGGCCCGATGGTTGGACAGCATTACCTGGCCTCGACTACTGCAAATCAGTAAACCGTCGGCCATGCCGGATAAGCTGTCATCAATGATACGTCTGAGTTCTTCATATTCTCCACCCAGGGCCTGCACCTGCTTAATTTTCGACTGCAGAACGTCCCCGACGTAAGAGCTTTGCGGTGCTTCAGCCTCCCAGGGCGCACTAATCAGGCTGTCTAGCAACCGCATTTCATCATCGGTAATCAACACATCTGGCCCGATACTCAATCCCAGCCTGCAGGGTTTGTTGTTGTAGCGCACCTGGGCCCAGTAGTTGCTGCCATCGAGGGTCCAGCCCTCGGGTGCTAAATGGCTCAAATTACAAAAGGGTGGCAAGCCCTCGGCAATAAGAATTGAGCCATTTTCGTCTTGCAACACCCAACTATCGAGCGGAATAAACAGGTTAATAAAACTCATCTCATCGCTAAGGTTCCGTTCGCCGCGCATGCTCAATGCTTTCTGCGTGGCTGAAAGCCGGTTCAGCTCGACATTGATGTGGCGCATCGCGAGCACCAGTCTGCGCCAGCTCCACAACGGATAAGTAAGAAACTGGAACAGCAATATCGTCGACAACGGGATCCATATCTTGAGTAGCCACAACAACAGTGCCACCAGGACCAGGGTGCCGAAAACAATGCTGAACAAAGCCAGTAAAGTGCTGGCCGGGTTCAGGTACGGGTAGATCAGCATGGGCAGGACCGCGAAAAAGGCCGTGATCAATATCAACCAGGGTGTTTCCAGCTCGATAATACGTAAATTATTGAGTATTGAATCGATGATGTTGGCAATAATCTCGACTCCGGGCATACGCCCGCTATCACCCGACAAGGGTGTCGGCAGGGCATCGCTCAAACCTTTTGCCGTGGTTCCGATCAATACAATTTTATCCTTGAACAGTCCTGGCGCGTATTGCCCGGACATAACCTGCGAATAACCGATCTGGCGAAAATGTCCCGGTGGGCCGGCGAACGGTATCAGGAAAGGGTATTCTCTATACCATTGCATTGACGAATACTGCTCCTTTTGCTCGGCAATACTGACTTCAAGCTCGAGTTCGGCGGCAGCATCGGTAATACTCAACAATGCCAGGCTGAAGTGTTTCCAGTAGGGCTCGCCGATTCCCTCGCGGAGGTATACCCTGCGGGCAATACCGTCGTCACTGATATCCAGGTGAACATGACCGAGTGCCGCTGCACTGCCGGCTAACTCGGGTAAAGGTAACGCTTCTATCGGAAACGAATTATTGCTTTTCCGGGACATGAAAACGGGCAATACAACCTTGCCGCTGCTGCGTAATGCTCGCGCCAGCAATACGTCAGCCTCCGGGTTTACGGCATCAGGTTCGCTGAAAATTATATCCAGCCCGATAGCGCGGGGTGATTCGAGCTCGAGTTTTTCAACCAGTTTTGCATGGGTCGACCTTGACCAGGGCCAGCGTCCCAGCTCACGCAGGCTTTCGTCATCAATCGCGATAATGATGATTTCGTCAGAAACCGACCGCGTCCAGAATGACAACTGGGCGTCGTATAAAAGATTATCCCAACGCCACAGCAAACTATTATGAATAAACAGACCGGAAACGCATGCCAGTAACGCAACCAGCACGAAATGTTCGAGGACGCCCGAGTGATCGCCACTGGTTTTTAACAGGTTCACAGGGCGAGCAATAAAAGCCCAACCGGTACAATGATGTCCCAGATAGTGGTTTCCAGGACGATAGGCTCCTCAATTACAAAGCTTCCAATTGTCGAGTCCAACCCTTCCAGCTGATTCTGATCAACCCCCTTGACGAGCAGGAAGTATTGCCCGGGCGATAGTTCATCCAGGCGGATTTCACTGTTCTCGGTGCTACCGTAAATGGTGACCTGATCAAATTTCTCGTCGGTTGCCAACTGGTAACGATAGAATTCTGCGCCTTTCAGGGACATCCATGATACCTGCAGCTTACTCTTGTCTACGGACAGGTTGCCGCTGATCTCGGGGGGTGCGAGCAATTTTACCGGGTCCGGCAACGACTTTCCCTCTTCAGCGACAATCCCGAAACCATCTTTAACATCTTTCTCTGCTTCGCCGGCGGATACGGCAACGAAACCTTCTGTAACCTCGGTTCTGCTAACCTGGCTGTCATCGGTTGATAGCCTGAAAGATGTGCCCCTGACAGCCGTAATGGCAGCAGGTGTTGTTATTTCATAACGATTGCCCGGTTTCTGTTTTTCAACCCAGGTGTTAACACGGCCTGAATTCAGACGTATGCGCGTGTCCACCATGCCGGTTTGCTCGAATTGACTGAGCTTGTCGAGTACGACTTCACTGTTGGGTAGCACCTGTAATTCCGACTTGTCTGCAAACTGCATGCGCAGGCTTTGGCGATCGCCGGTAACCACTCGATCCCCGTTAAACAGTTCTGTACCAACGGTCAATTCAGCCTGTTCTCCATCCACACGCACCACGTAGGTCGCACCATTTACCGCGATTACCAGTGCAGGCGCAGGCTGCTGTTTCAACATTGATACCGGAATCGAGATGCGGGTGCCCGGCAGAACGGTTCGATCTTCTGCCGCTTCGATACTGTTTATTCTCAGCAGTTCGCCCCAGTTGTTTATCGACGTCGTATATTTTTCAGCAATTTTCCAGAGGCTGTCACCGGGTCTGAAGGTGTACTCCCAGTACTCTTCCGCGGCCACTACCGAGTTGGATAAACAGATTGCGACCGCGAAAATCAATATTAGTAGTGGACGAAACATAACGGGTTATTCTTTTGCTACCCTGAACAAACGATAGCCACGTTGATAAATACTGCTGAGCTGCCACCCGACCGCGGGGTTGATTCCGAGCTTCGAGCGAATGCGGCTGACGTGGGTATCCACGGTGCGCGTATTGAGATCAGCCCGTGTGCCCCAGATATACTCGAGCAAATGGTCACGTGAAACCAGGCAGCCTGCATTCTGAAATAGGTATACCGCCAGTTCAAATTCTTTATTGGTGAGCCTTATGGATTCGCCGTTCACCGAGATACGGCGCTCTGATTCGTTGACTTCAAATGGATCAAAGGTTTCAACCTCGGGCTTGTCGTCAACACCGGACTGCTGGCTTTCAGTAATGCCCCTGATTTTGTTACGACGCTGTAACGCTTTAATCCTGGCCAGCGTGACACTTTTCCTTACCGGTTTGACCATATAATCATCGGCGCCATGATCGAGTGCTTCAACCACGCTTTCTTCACTATCGCGGCTGGTAATGAAAATGACCGGGGTACTGGAGGCTTGTTCATCGCGCAACCAGTCGAGTTCCTCGATGCCCGTGGTATCGGGAAGATGCCAGTCAAGAACCAGCAGGTCGAAGTTTTCCCTGTTCATTGCCTCACGGAAACTTTTACCCGTTGTATAAGACTGCAACTGGTCGCCAGCCTCGTCAGCCCACAGGCTGATCAGTTCAATTTGACTTAAATCGTCTTCCAGTAATCCAATGCGCACAACTAGTCCCCTAAGAGCTTAAATACTCGCAAATGTTGCCACATATAGCTTAACAATAGAGGCACAAGAACGTTAACAAGTGTAAATTTACAGGCTAAACCCGGAATATAAAAGTGTCGGCTTGGTTATGCCGGCAACCATCAGCAGAATTATGAACAATTGTTAAAAATTTCTCTTAACGGTCTTTTAGGATCAGCGCTAAATCCTTGATTTGAAATACTTTACAGCAATTGACCTGTAAGATCATCGTTCGACTGGTTGATCATACGGTTACATCTGTCC
>JARFPR010000405.1 GCA_029288195.1 Gammaproteobacteria bacterium
GACGGGTGGCTTACCCATAATCGACGATGAGGACCGGGCCTATTATGCGCACTCGTTTACACGTCTCTACGACGGCAGTCGCTACGTGCTGCCGCCGGCTGACGGCACGCGCGCTGACTGGGATCTCGGCTGGGTCGTACGCACCCACCATGGTAACTTGAATTACTATAATCCTGCGGTCACATACTCTCCCTGGCCGGGCAGCAATGCCGACGGTACGCCGATGTTTACCGACGCCGACCCGACAAATGCCCTCCATGACCCGTTCAATACCGGTGGCGAAAGTGTCGACCTGACGCGATCGTACAATATTACTCCCGGCGACGCGGACGATATCTTTGATCGTAATATAGCTGTCAACAACTTCTGGATTGCGGTGTATTTCGAATGGGACGATACCGACAGCGATGGCGTCATCGAGCAGAGCGACGGACGCACCCGCATCGTGATTCCGGTGGACAGGCCGGCGGAGATGCAGAATTTCGCCAACTGGTTCCAGTACCATCGTACGCGCATCAACGCGACCAAGGCAATCATCGGCACCACGATCAACAATACCGATGCCTCGCGCATGGGCATGCGCCTGTTCAACACCGACCAGCTTAAAGACGTCGAAACCATGAGTGACAAGGATAAGAAGCGCGAGCTGCTCAAGGACTTTTATAACTTCGACATTCCCGCGCAGGGCACGCCGATGCGCGATTCGCTGCATGAAACCGGCAATTATTTTCGAGAAACGGGCAGCGATGCACCGATTCTGTCGGCGGTCAACGGCGGCGAATGCCAACAGAACTTCAACATTTTGATGGGCGACGGTTTCTGGAATGGCAATGATCCGGGCGTTGGTAACCGTGACATAAACGGCGGCGATGGCAATACGCCGTTTGACGGCAACGCGTCGCAGTCTAATGACGGCGGCAACTATGCCGACGATTGGGACGAGACCCTGGCCGACGTCGCGATGGATAACTACGAGAGCGACCTGCGTGGCGACCTGGCCGATCTTGTACCGACCACTGCCGGTATCGACGAAGCCGATCACCAGCACCTGGTGACCTATTCCATCGCCTTCGGTATTACCGGCACGCTCGATCCAGCTAATCCCGCGCATGACCCGCTCTCCGGCAGCTTCCCCGGTTGGCCGGACCCTGATAATGGCAATCCCGAGAGAGTAGACGACATGTGGCATGCCGCCTATAACGGTCGCGGTAAGTATTTCAGCGCTCAACAGCCCGATGAACTCGAGATCGCGTTGAGTGCCGCGATTGCCGACATCGCCGAGCGCACCGCAACTTCGTCAGCGGTAGCATTCAGTTCAGCCAAGCTGACGACTGATACGACTGTATACCTGGCGGAGTTCAATTCCAACCGCTGGCAGGGTGACCTGTTTGCCTACAAAATCGACCCGGCAACCGGTGATCTTGCCGCAACCGCGGATTGGTCGGCGGGAAGTGAACTCCTTAGCCGTAGCTATGCTGGCGACCCGCGCACCATCCTGACCTACGACGGAACCGTCGGTATAAAGTTTCGCTGGGGCACGCTGACCGCTGCGCAAAAGGATGATCTCAGGACAAACCCTGCCGGCGGCACCGATGCTAACGTAGTTGGCAGGGATCGTCTCAGGTACCTGCGCGGTCAACGCACCAACGAAGGGGCTGGCTACTTTTTCCGCGAGCGCCTGTCGATACTTGGCGACCTGGTGAACTCGGGGCCGGTATATGTTGGCAAGCCCGCGTTGAACTGGCCGGATACCGCGCCGTTCCCGACCGGCACTTCGAGTTACTCGGAATATAAGAACAACAGCCCGGCGACCACTCGTGACGGCATGGTCTATGCCGCGGCCAACGATGGGATGTTGCATGGTTTTGCCGAAGCCGACGGGGTTGAGGAAATCGCCTATATCCCGAACTCGTTATTCTCTACTGGACTTGGCGAGGGTATGCACTACCTCACCGATCCAAACTACGGCCACAAGTACTATAACGATTTAACCCCGACCGTGTCAGACGTTTATGCAGACCTGGGGACTGGTACCGAATGGCAAACCATACTGATAGGCGGTTTGCGCGGTGGTGGTCGCGGTATTTATGCGCTTAATGTTAATGACCCGAATGATTTTTCCGAAGCAAATGCCGCTGACCTCGTTGTGTGGGAATTCACCAGCAGCGATGATATCAATCTCGGCTATACCTATAGCCAACCACAAATCGCGATGGCAAATAATGGTCAATGGGTCGCAATATTTGGTAACGGTTACAACGATCTCGGCGATGGTGAAGCCAAACTGTTCATCCTCGATATCGAAGCGGGTGTTGACGGTACCTGGGCAGCCGGTGACTACAAGGTGATTACCACGGGCTCCGGCTCGGCGGGCGATCGCAACGGCCTCGCCACTCCGCGGCTGGCCGATATCGATGGTAACGGTACCGTTGACCGTGTTTACGCCGGTGACCTGAAAGGCAAAATGTGGGCATTCGACATGAACGATACCAACTCGACCTTTTGGAACATCCCGGGATCAGCACCGCTATTTACCACTGTTGGAGGGCTCCCTATAACCTCTAAACCGGTTCTTGCCAAGCACCCGACCGAGCCGGACTCGGGCACCAACTATCCGAATATAATGGTGTTCTTCGGTTCAGGCCAATACCTGGTCAATGCCGACAAATCCACCACCGATTTGAACTACTTCTATGGTGTGTGGGACCGGGGCGCTAATAGCCTTAACAATAGTGACCTGGTTCGTCAGAACTACGATAACACCTACGACCCTTATCGCGTATTGACTAATAACCCTGTCGATTACGCCAGTGGGGATGACGGCTGGTATTTTGATCTTCGCGATACCGGTGAACGCTCGGTGGTCGCACCAGCAGTTCGAGGTGACCTTGTACTCTTTAATACCTTCGTACCGGAATCTGATCCCTGCTCTAGCGGCGGATATGGATGGCGATTTGCGGTTGACCTGGCGACCGGCGGCTCTCCCCTGGAAGCGGCCAGCGACACCAACGGTGATGGCGTCATAGACTCAAATGATGCTGTCAACAACGGTACAGATGATGCCTTCATCGCCGCGACAAGTGAAGACGGCTTTTTGTCCGATGACGCATTTATCGGTGAATACGCATATGCATCGGATAAGAAAAAGGAAGTTCCGCCATTCGACAAAATCCCAACTGGCCGCTTCGGGTGGCAGGAGTTAATCCAATGAAACAGTTCAAGACACTTTTAACCCAGCTGCTGGTGATTACCTCTCTAATGCTGCCGTGGGCGACCACGGCAGCACTGGAGACCTTCGAAAAAGCAGGTCATATTGCTTCCGTCGGTTATGGAAAGTTTACCATGCGTGACCAGGTATACCGGATTAGTCCGAAGGCTAAACTCAATTCGAACGATACCCGCAGGAAGAAATTTGCTGACTTCAAGAAGGGCGACGAAATCTACTTTAAGGGGAAAATATTAAACGGTGTGTATTACGTCGATATTATTTTCTACGAAAAACCGGACCTTTCCTAATTGAGCTTGCGGAGCATTAGCATGAAATATTCTAAAGGCTTTAGCCTCATTGAGCTGATGGTCGTCGTGGCCATAGTTGGCATTCTCTCGGCCTTCGCCTTCAACATGTACGCTGAAAACGTCATCGAATCGAACCGCTCTGAGGGTCGTGCCGGGTTAACTGCAACCGCGGCATCGCTGGAGAAATGCAAGAGTCTGTACGGGGTTTACAATCACGTCAATTGCCAGGTGCTGGCGACAATCCCAACCGAGTCGAACCTTTACTCGATAGACACGACGGGAAGAACGCCAACCACGTTTACGCTGGTGGCAACCGCGGTCGGTTCCCAGGTGAGAGATGCCGACTGCACCAGCTTGTCGCTGACCAATACCGGAATAAAAACCGCAACCGGCGGCGATCCCCCTTCCTGCTGGTAAGCACGAGATAATTTGATTAACCAGCGGAGTCGATTTATCGACTCCGTTGGTTATTGCTATACTCCCCGTTTTAAAATCTGATTCAACCGCATGACCAGGAAAGCAGTCGCGCTGATCTCCGGCGGCCTCGATTCATTGCTGGCCGCCAAATTGATCCAGCAACAGGGCATCGAGGTCGAAGGCATTAACTTCTTTACCGGCTTTTGTGTCGAAGGGCATACGCACGCCATCCGTAAACACGAGCGTAACCGCGTTAAACGCAACAACGCACTCTGGGTTGCCGAGCAACTCGGCATCAAGCTGCATATCATCGATATTGTCGATGAGTACAAGGACGTCGTGATCAATCCAAAACATGGCTATGGTGCCAATTTGAATCCTTGCCTGGATTGCAAGATATTCATGGTGCACAAGGCGCAGGAATGGTTAAAGCAGCACGATTTCGACTTCATTATTACCGGCGAAGTAATCGGGCAACGCCCGAAATCACAGCGTAAAAAGTTAATGCCGGTGGTCGCCGAGAAATCGGGCGCCGATGACCTGCTGTTGCGCCCGTTATGTGCCAGGAGCCTACCGGAAACTCTCCCTGAAAAGGAGGGCTGGGTCGATCGTGAAAAATTGAAAGACTTCAGCGGACGGTCACGCAAACCACAGATGGCGCTCGCAGCAGAGTTTGGATTCGAGGACTATGCCCAGCCTGCCGGGGGTTGCTGTTTTCTGACGGACCAGAGTTACTCGGTCAAGCTACAGGATCTCTGGGATAATCGCGGTGAACGGGATTATGAACTCGACGACATCATGCTGCTCAAGGTCGGGCGCCACATTCGTCCGAGCAAGGCGTTTAAACTGATTATCGCGCGTGAAGAAGGCGAGAACCACTTCCTGAGCGGCTATAAACGACAGTTCCAGACAATCAGTACCGTGAGCCATGCGGGTCCGCTGGCATTGATCGAAGGCGAATCACTCGACCCGCAGCAACTCGAACTCGCCTGTGCGATCATCGCGCGCTATAGCAAGGGGCGCAACGCCGACTCGGTCGAGTTGCGCTTCAGCGACCGCGAACAGGGATCGCGTAGTATTCATGTCAAACCTCTACCCGCAACACAGATCAATCCAGACTGGGTTCTCGTATGAGCCCTGTTATCGAGCTCGACGCGCGCCGTTTGCTTTGCCCGATGCCGGTGATTCGATTGCAGGATTGTGTCGAAAAACAGGATAAGGGCGTCAAAGTCAGGATAACCTGCACCGATCCGGGTACCATGAGCGATATTCCCGCCTGGTGTCGAATCAACGGACACCGGGTGCTTGCGACCGAGCAACTGGAACACGAGTATATTTTCCTGGTGCAAAAAGATCCCGATGGAAATTGAACAGCGCCACAAGATCACGCAACGGGTAACCCTAACCGGTGCGGCGGTAAACTGCGCTCTTGCATCCCTGCAAATCACCTTCGGCCTGCTGGGTAAATCACAGGCCTTGCTGGCCGACGGTTTCCATACCCTGTCAGACCTCAGCACCGACTTTATCGTGCTCTACGCATCCAAACGCGCCGCCAAGGCAGCGGACGAGGATCATCCCTATGGACATGGTCGTATCGAAACCCTGGCGTCGATGCTGCTCGGAGGCATCCTGGTCACGGTCGGGGTCGGCATCGGCCTGCGCGGTATCGACAGTATTGTTGATCCGCTGCAGATCAATCCCGAAGCGATAACCATCGTTTTCGCCCTGCTTGCCGTCGTCGCGAAGGAGGGTCTGTACCGATATACCCTGCGCGCGGCGCGGAAAAACCACTCGAGCCTGCTCGAATCCAATGCCTGGCATCACCGTTCGGATGCGCTTTCCTCGATTGTCGTGGTGATTGGTATATCGGCACAGTTGCTAGGGGTTCCATACATGGATGCGCTGGCCGCGATCGTGGTCGCGGTGATGATATCGCTGATGGGATTCCGCCTCGGCCAGAAAGCGCTGTATGAATTGATCGATACCGGGCTCGACCTCGACCTGGTTGGAGAGGTACGGCAGGCGATGCAGGGCAACGCCAGCGTCGTCGGTATCCATAACCTGCGCACCCGTTCGATGGGCGGCCTGGGGTATATTGACGCCCACATCGAGGTCGATTCCGACCTGACTGTTTCCGAGGCGCATTTCATCGCACATAACATAGAACACCTGGTGAAAAAGCAATTTCCGCAGATAATCGACGTGCAGATCCATATCGACCCTCTCGATGATGCGGTAAAAGAATCGGTACTGGCAAAGCTGCCAGAGCGTGAGGCCATCGAGCAGGACCTGCAACAGGCATGGGACGGCCTGTCCGAGAGCAAGCAAATCTTGCAAACCAAGCTGCATTACCTGGATCGGCTGATCGAAGTCGACCTGGTACTACCCGCATCGATGTGCACACCAGAACACGCAGACGGGGTCGGCAAGCTGCAGACCGCAGCGAATAGTCTCGACTATATCGGTAAAGTTAATATCTACTACGTCACCTAGTTTGCACTTTATTGGTGCATTTTTGCCAAAATCACCATAAAATTACCCGGTTTTGCACGATAAATTGGCATCGAGATATTAATCGGTACAATCCCTCCTGTTTTTGACCCCCGATTTTGGAGAATAAAGTCATGTCTGCGTCTGATGTGTTGAACAAGATAAACGAGTACGGCGTGAAATTCGTCGATTTCCGCTTTACCGATACCAAGGGCAAGGAGCAGCATGTCTCGGTGCCGGCCAGTACCCTCGAGGAAGATACCTTTACCGAGGGAAAAATGTTTGACGGCTCTTCAGTTGCCGGCTGGAAAGGCATTAACGAATCGGACATGATCCTGATGCCTGACCCGGCGACCGCGGTCCTCGATCCGTTTACCGACGAACCCACCATTAATATCACCTGTAACGTGGTTGAGCCGGCGACAGGTGAAGGCTATGAGCGCGATCCACGTTCCATCGCCGAACGCGCCGAGGCTTACCTGAAGTCATCCGGAATCGCCGACGTCGCCTACTTCGGTCCGGAAAACGAATTCTTCGTTTTCGACGACGTCAAGTGGTCAACCGAAATGGGACATTGCTCCTACCAGATTGAGTCTGAAGAAGCGGCGTGGAGTTCAATCAAAATGTACGAAGACGGTAATATCGGACACCGCCCTGGAGTCAAGGGTGGTTACTTCCCGGTACCACCCGTCGACTCCTTGCATGATATACGTTCGGCGATGTGCCTGGCGATGGAAGAAATGAACCTCAAGGTCGAGGTTCACCACCACGAGGTCGCAACCGCGGGTCAGTGCGAAATCGGGGTTGAATTCAATACCCTGGTGCGCAAGGCCGACGAGGTCCAGGTGCTGAAATACTGCGTGCACAATGTTGCGCACAGCTATGGCAAAACAGCGACTTTCATGCCGAAGCCACTGGTAGGTGACAATGGTAACGGTATGCACGTGCACATGTCGCTGGTCAAAGACGGCGATAATCTTTTTTCCGGGGAAGGCTACGGTGGCCTGTCTGACACTGCACTGTATTATATCGGCGGGGTGATCAAGCACGCACGTGCCATCAATGCTTTTGCTAACGGCGCTACCAATAGCTACAAACGCCTGGTGCCGGGATTTGAAGCCCCGGTCATGCTCGCCTACTCGGCGCGCAACCGGTCCGCTTCGATTCGTATCCCTTACGTCAGCAATCCGAAAGCCCGCCGCATCGAGGTGCGCTTCCCGGATTCGACCGCCAATCCTTACCTCGCGTTTGCCGCCTTGATGATGGCCGGCCTCGATGGCATCAACAACCAGATTCACCCGGGTGAAGCAATGGACAAGGATCTCTACGATTTACCGCCTGAAGAAGAGGCCGAGATTCCACAGGTTGCATTTTCTCTCGACCAGGCCCTCGAAGCGCTCGACCAGGATCGTGAATTTCTTAAGGCTGGCGGCGTATTCACCGATGATGTTATCGACGGTTATATCGAACTCAAAAACGAGGAAGTTGACCGCCTGCGCCTGGCGACCAACCCGATCGAGTTCGACCTTTACTACAGCTGCTAGGCAATTCGCTTGCTCGATCGACAAAAGGCCCCTCACGGGGCCTTTTTTGTCTGCAACAGCGCAAGCATGACTCGAACCAACAGAGATTAAATGTCGCAGCCAAACCTGAAACTGGCCCCGCCCACCGACACCGGTCTTCGTATTCTGGATACGCTTAATTCCTCGATCCTGTGCCTCGATAGCAAGCGCTGTATCACCTACGTCAACGCGGCCGGCGAGGCACTGTTCGAAAGCAGCGCGGCGAGCCTGGCCGGGCGCCGATTCGACAGCCTGCTGAGCCAGGTTGAGCCTTCCAGCATACTTTCGAAACTGGCCCTCGATTCGATCGCATTTACCGAACACGAAGCGGTAATCACGCTTGCCGATGGCAGGGAAATTATTGCCAACTACAGCATTTATCCACTCGACGGGCGGACAACAAGTGACGAAATCGTGCTTGAGATCCGACAGTCTGAACACCAGGCGCAATTTGCACAGGATGAACTCAATCAACTGCAACAGCAGGCCACCCAGCAGCTCGCGCGTGGACTGGCGCATGAAATCAACAATCCATTAGGCGGTATTCGAGGCGCGGCGCAACTGCTACAGCGTGCGCTCGACCGTCCCGAGTGGACCGAGTATACCGAGGTCATCCTCAGCGAAGTTGACCGCCTGCAATCCCTGACCAGCAAGATGCTCGTGCCCGGTAGCAAAATGCAACGCACGGAAATCAACATACTCGAGGTGCTGGAACATATCCGCAAGATAATCCAGGCGGCCGAGCCCGATCGCATCAAGATAAGACGTGACTATGACCCCAGTATTCCGGGGATCATGGCGGATCGCGACATGCTGATCCAGGCGTTCCTGAATAT
>JARFPR010000479.1 GCA_029288195.1 Gammaproteobacteria bacterium
ACCATGACGGTGACACCGGCTGTAATACTGCGTGCCGAAATTTTTGTGACCACAGCCGAATGACCATAGGCCGAGAATTCGAGACCGCCGTAGTGCCGGGGAATTATCATGCCGAAAAAACGATGTTGCTTTAAGAACGCCCAGATCTCCGGCGGCAGGTCCAGGCGTTTGTGAGTGATGTCCCAGTCGTCGATCATCGCGCATAGCTGCTCTACGGGACCTTCGATAAAGGCCCGCTCTTCGTCGCTCAGCACGGGCAATTCGTAATCCTTTAACAGCTGCCAGTCGGGTGCGCCTCGAAACAACTCCGCTTCCCACCAGACGCTGCCGGCTTCGATAGCATCACGCTCTGTTTCGGACATCGGCGGCAATATCTTGCGTATACGCTGCAGTAAAGGGCCTGCCAGGAACTGCCGGCGAACCTGTGGCAATCCAAGTAGCACCGCGGGAACAAGGAATGCGGTCCAGAATACCAGCCCCCAAAAGAAACTGAATCCACCTGCAAGGGTGAATATCACCAGAAAAAACAGGGTAATCAGGGCCAGAGTACGAAACGGAATTTGATGCCGGGCGACCGCATATAACAATGCAAACAGGGCACCCAGCAAGAGCAGAATATTCATTCAGGAAACTCGGACATTATCGGGTCGGTTAAGCAGATCCTAACACTATAATAATTTGACACTAGCGGCAACACGTAGTTGCAAATTGCAACTATTGCTAAGGGTCAGATTCAGAAGCAATATCGAGCTTTTCCCGAAGTTTCGAGTTGACCGATCGCAACCCGAGCTTGAGCACACCGTCCGCATAATCGAGTAGCGGCAGAATACTTAATAACAATGGTGCGGCGTCCGCGGCCAACTCGTCGGTGCTACCCTGCTCAATCAGTTTTAAAGCTCGATCAACCGATACGTGGCGCTCTTCGCTCGATACTGTCGAGCTGACAACCCGGTTGCCACCCGCGGATTGTGCCTTTTCGAGGCTGACATCCAGCAGTGCATATATCTGTTCGAGATCATTGTTATCAGTTGCCAGGCAGCTATAAACCGAGCCACTTAAAGTTACCTTGATCTGCATATCGTCAATACGTATCGGGGAACTGGAAACCCGTTTTAGAATACGGTTGACACCGTCGGTTGCCCCGATTCCATTGGTTGCGGGATACAACAGGTAAAACTCGGCATTACCGAGATAACACATTGTGTCCTCGGTACGCAGCGTTTTTTGGATTGTCCCGGCCACCCCTTTTACGACGGTAGTTGTTTTCGCTTTGTCGAATTTCTGCATGATCGACTTGATGTTGTCGAGCTTGAGCTTACACAGACTAAAATTACCCCGGTGGCGTTGCGCAAAGGATAGTTCCTGGTGGGCTCGTGAATTAAAGAAGTTGGTTTGTGATAATTGCTGTAACAGGTTGGCTGCCGAATCCGGTTCCAGTTCCTCGGGTGATTCCATCGAGTGCTGCAGGTAAAGATTTGCGTGCAAGCGTGCCCTGGTCGTCAGCTCGCTACTGGCGAAAGGCATATTAATAAAGTCGGTCGACCCCATCTGAAAGGCAAGCTCGCGTCCGGCGTCTGCATCGTTTTCTCCGACCAGTAACAGTATCGGTGTTGCCGCAAGCCAGCTGTCGCCGGCACTGCGAATGCGCTCGAGCAGACCGAATTGATTAATCATTATTTCCTGCTCGCAAATAACCAGCACAATCTCGCGATCCTTCAGCAGCAGGTCCCAGGCTGCTTCGGCATCCTCAGCCGTTAATAGCGCGAAATGCTCCTGCAGATGCTTGCTGACCAGCTTGATGCTGTGTACCGAACTGGCAACCAGCAGGATTGTAGGTTTCTCTTTTTGCTCAGACATTGGCTATAAATTAGGCGTAATCAGCAGACTATAGTTGAATTAACCAGATGCTTCGGCTTCGATCGCGATCTAGGCCGGGAAATCCGGTTATTCCAACCCCTATTCCGCAATACGCTTCTATATAGTCAGAAAACTACATATTTACATGAATATGCCGATAAAGGCGCTAAGCAAGCGATTGTCAGCAAACCGGTGCTGACAACCTGAACGATACGCGCGGTTAGTTAAAACGAATAATGCCCGAAGCCAAGATTCTTATTGTTGATGACACCAAGGCCAACCTGGTTGCGCTGCAGGTGCTATTGAAGCCAGTCGATGCCGACATCCTGACGGCGGAATCCGGTGAACAGGCCCTGCTTGCCGCGGAACAGAATGAAGATCATATTGCCCTGATTCTGCTTGACGTACAGATGCCCGTGATGGACGGGTTCGAAGTCGCCAGGCTATTGAACGAAAATGAAAGAACCCGTTCGATACCGATCATATTCATCACCGCGACCCAGGATGACGGTCAGATTGAAAAGGCCTATCTATCGGGAGCGGTCGACTATATCGAAAAACCGATTCGTAAAACCGCACTGATCTCCAAGGTTCTTGTATTTCTCGATCTGTGGTCACTGCGACATGGTCTCGAGCTGGAGGTCGAACAACGTCGTGTAGCCGAACATCGCGTAGAACACCTTGCGACCCATGATCCCCTGACCAACCTGTCTAATCGACGCGGCCTGTACGAAGAACTCAGTGAATTGATTTACCGCTCGCGTCGCTATAATTTCTCAAGTGCAGTTATCTACGTTGACCTGGATGGATTCAAGCATGTTAACGATCACTTCGGTCACGAAGCGGGCGATAAACTGTTAATCCAGGTTGCCGAAAGTTTCAAGGGCATCGTCCGCCAGACCGACGCTGTCGCCAGGATTGGCGGAGATGAGTTCATCGTGTTGTTAACTGATATCGATAGCGAAACAACACTGATAACCAAGATTGAGAAACTGCTTACCGAAGCCTCGAACCCGCTCGATTTCAAGGGACACAATATTACCGTCGGGGCAAGTATCGGCGTTGCGCTTTACCCGGATCATGGCGACGATGTCGAAACCCTGTTACACCATGCCGACCAGGCCATGTACCAGGCGAAAAACCAGGGCAAGAATACCTTTCGCTTTTTTACCGAAGATATCAATATCAAGGCACATCGCCAACGCGAACTGCAGGACAACCTACGCAAGGCACTGCCTAACGACGAGTTCACGGTATTTTTTCAACCCATCGTCGATGCCAGGTCCGGCCAGGTGGTTTCGGCGGAAGCCTTATTGCGCTGGGAAAGTGCCAATCTCGGACAGGTCTTTCCGGACGAATTCATACCCGCCGCGGAAAGCGCGGGTTTGATACCCGAACTCGGTTGCTGGGTGTTAAAAAAAGCGCTCGAAACCGGGGCACACTGGAATCAGCAGTTTGGTATCGGCTTGCGTATTGCGGTTAATGCATCGTCGATCCAGTTCCGCAACAACCTGCTGTTTGACACGATAAAAGAGCAGCTCGAAACCCATGCATGGAACCCGGACTTGCTCGAAGTGGAAATCACCGAAGGCCTGTTACTGGATGACTCGCCCGAGGTTAATACCTACATCGAAGAAATCAGCAAATGCGGCGTCCGACTCTCGGTGGACGACTTCGGCACCGGATTCTCCGCACTTAGCTATTTGAAGAACTACCCGGTCAATACCGTAAAAATCGATCGCAGTTTTATTATGGACTTACCCGGTGACAAGGAAAATGCGGTCCTGGTGCAGGCAATCATAGCAATGGCACAGGGATTGCGCCTGGAAGTTATCGCCGAAGGCGTCGAAACCGCCGAGCAGTGGGAGTACCTGAGGTCGCTCAACTGCGATTTTGTACAGGGTTACTTTTTTGGCAAGCCAATGCCGCGGGCGGAGTTTGAAGACTTTCTTGTGGCGCAGCTCGAAAAACCGATCGAGGCCCAATCGTAATCAATACCTGTGGATTGTGCGCAGGTGCTATTGCGTCTGCCTGGACTGGTTGGTCTGGCTTTAGTGCTGGCGAGACAGGAAAAACCCGGCGAACCAGTTAGCAAGTACCTGCCTGTCTTCTCTGTTACCACCACGCATCGAATCAAGCGCCTGTTGGGCGACCTCCCGGGGCACTACGGTACCGCCATAAGTTTCGAGCAGGGCAATTTCATAGTCCGCCTCAAATTCAGGGTGAGCCTGCAAACTCATAATAGATTTACCGTAGCTGAGACCCGCATATGGACAAAAATCGGAGCTCGAAAATACCTCGGCGGTACCAGGGAGCTTTACTACCTGGTCCTGATGGAAGGCATAGATTCCGATCTGTTTTGACTCTTCGCCCATCCAGGAATGCGTCTGATCGATGCGATATCGGTGCAGGCCAACACCCCAGCCTTTATCCGACTTGACAACCTCGCCACCCAGCGCCTGGGCTATGATCTGGTGGCCAAAGCAAACCCCGATTAGTGGGATATCGGTATTGGCCAATTCTCGAATAAAATCCTGCAGCGGAGACATCCAGTCAAGATTATCGTAAACACCATGCCGCGAGCCGGTAATCAGCCACCCATCACAAGCGTCGATTGATGCCGGCATTTCCCCTTCTATCACGCAAAACGATTCGAACTCGAAATCGTGCCCGGAGACCCCGATGAAGCGTTCAAACATAACGGGATAAGGATCGAATCGAGCGGCCATTTCTTCACGTAGCAGTCCGGCTTCGAGGATTCCGATTTTCATGAGCTTTATTCCTGATCGTTAAGCGCGAATATACCATCAGCATTCTATCGCCGACACAAATTCACACAGAGGTCTTAAAAATGTGATCATATTCTATCGACCCGGCAACGCCATTAGCAACACTGCTGTTGGTGATGCCTTTACATTTGTGATTAAATCATTCGCCTGGCGATTAAGGACATGACACTATGAAATCGAGTGATCCGAAAGATTTAAAGCTGATAATGATAGAAAAATCGGATGACTTGAAAACCCATCAATGGGTTTACCAGTTACTGCGCAATAATCTGTTATGTGGCCGAATTGAACCGGGTAAACCCCTGACTATTCGAGGTCTTGCCGAAATCCTGCAGGTCAGCCCGATGCCGGTGCGTGAAGCACTGCATCGACTGGCATGCGAGGGCGCCGTCGAGGTTAAAAACAATCGCCGGGTCATCGTGCCGTCTATGACCGCGGAGAAGTTCAACGAGCTCTCCGAACTACGAATACTGCTCGAAACCCACGCTGCGGAAGGTGCATTACCCTATATAAAACAGCAGGATATAGAGATTCTCGAGCAAATTGATGCGGAAATTGATACCGCCGTCGAGCACAACGACGTCGATAATATCAGTTTCCATAACCATGCGTTTCACCGGCATCTTTATTGCGCGAATCCATTCCAGGTCGCGGTTCCCTTAATCGAAAGCCTGTGGTTACAGCTTGGCCCGTTTTCGCGGATTGCAATTAGCAAACTGGAAAAAGTTTACCTGGTCGATCGTCATGTAGAGGCACTTGAGGCCTTGAGAAAGAGAAATTTGTTTGGCTTGCGGCGCGCGATCGAAGCGGATATTCGCGACGGTATCGC
>JARFPR010000370.1 GCA_029288195.1 Gammaproteobacteria bacterium
GTTAGAAAAATCGGGACTGGAGGTGCTGGAGGATAAGGATATAACCCGTGAAACTGCACCCAACCTGGATATAGTCGATCAAATGGGACGCGAACTGTTGCTGCCAACCTTCAGGTTAGTGGGTTATGCCTTCGGTAGCAACCATCCCTGGCTGGACAAGCTGCTGCGATGGAAGTATCAGAAGAAGATTAGAAAAATAAATCGCAAGTATCTTAGCGGTGAACGCAACGGCGAAAGTTTTGCACGTTTCAAGGTCTATCGCCTTTTGCTACTGCGTAAATCGGAAAATCAGGAGAGCTAAGCATGGCCTGGTGGGGTAAAGCGCTCGGAGGCGCATTCGGATTCATGATAGGCGGGCCGCTCGGAGCACTGATGGGTATTGCCTTTGGGCATAGCTTCGATCGCGGCATGAACGGGCTTGGCGCAGGTGAAGTGGGTGCCGACCAGGAGCGCACCCAGGCGGCATTCTTTACCGCTACTTTCTCGGTAATGGGTTACATCGCCAAGGCGGATGGCAAGGTCACGCGCGATGAAATAGACCTGGCCGAGGCAGTCATGGATCGCCTCGGTCTCAGTGCTGAAATGCGCAGTTCGGCGAAGAAACTGTTCAATGAAGGTAAGGCCGGCGACTTTCCCATCGATGAAGTCATGGAGCAGTTCCGGCGCGAGACGCATCGACGCACAACGCTAATCCAGATGTTTCTCGAAATCCAGCTACAGGCGGCTTATGCCGATGGCGTTATGCATCCCGCCGAGAAAGAGGCACTGATCGGAATCTGCGGGCATCTCGGGATTCCTGCCGCGCAGCTGGATCGCCTGGAGGAAATGTTACGGGCCGGTTTTGGGCGCAGTGATTATGATCCGGCGACTGCCAGGACATCGCTAAAAGATGCCTACCGACTGCTTGGTGTCGATGACAGCGTGAGCGATGCCGAACTCAAGAAGAGTTATCGTCGTCTAATGTCGCAACACCATCCGGATAAACTGGTGGCGAAAGGCTTGCCCGAGCAAATGATCCAGGACGCGACCGAGAAAACCCAGCAGATCAAGGCTGCTTACGATCTCGTCCGAAAACACCGCAGTTCATGAAAAAAGTGTACACCCATGAAAATCGTATGATCGTATTCAATATGAAAAACGTGTTACAGGGTGAGGGTATCGAAACGGTTTTGGTCAACGAATTTGCCGCGGGCGGTGCCGGCGATCTGCCCGCTTTCGATACCTGGCCCGAGCTGTGGATTGAGGACGAATCAAACCTGTCCCGCGCACAGGCTATTGTGAAAGATATTCTTGCAGGTGCTGAAGCAGAAGCCTGGTTTTGTGGTAAATGCGGTGAGCAAAATGAGGCGACCTTCCGGATTTGCTGGAACTGCGGTCACGCCTGTGAGTAATGGAGGAAAGTGCCGATGAGAAAATTAATTGCGGGATTCTTGTTGCTGTCTTCGAGTGGCCATGCTGGCGACGTCAGCATTCTCGAAGTCAGCGTGGAATGCCCCGGTAGCTGTACTTTTACGGTAACGCTTGAGCATGCGGACCAGGGTTGGAATCATTATGCCAATCAATGGGATGTGGTTACCCTGGAGGACAAGGTTTTGAAATCCCGGGTACTGCATCATCCGCACGATAATGAACAACCTTTTACCCGGTCGTTATCAGGGGTTGTGATTCCGCAGGGTATTAGCAAGGTTAAAATACGAGCCCGGGATTCGAAGCATGGTTACAGCAGCGAGGAATTTAT
>JARFPR010000047.1 GCA_029288195.1 Gammaproteobacteria bacterium
GGCCAGCACCGTGCATAAGTCCCAGGGATCTGAGTTTGACTCGGTATTGCTGATACTTCCATCGGACCCGGAGTCGGGTGTACTGTCACGCGAGCTGCTTTATACCGCGATCACGCGGGCACGCCAGCAGTTTATTCTGCATGCTTCGAATAGCGTTGTTGTCCGCGCCATCGAGAATCTTACCCGGCGTCATTCAGGTCTTGCGTATAAACTGGGTTGGCCGGGTTAAGGATCCCGACCGGCTTGATTTAAGCGTGGTATGTACTACAAAAGTAAGCATTATCAGAAAGGGGAAACCCGCACTTTTCGGTAACAAGGCTGCCCTGCCGTTACCGACCTGCACTTCAATATGAGTGATATCGGCCTCGGCAAAGCCCTGATCGTCGACGACGAAAAAACCAATCGGCTAGTATTAAAGTCGCTGCTGAACAAGCAGGGTTACCAAACCATTGAAGCCGTCAACGGACAGGAAGCAATCGACCTGTTCCATCGGGAAAATCCCAGCATCATTTTCATGGACGTGATGATGCCCGTGCTTGATGGATACGAAGCGACACGCCAAATCAAGGCGGCTGCCGCGAACCGCTTTGTGCCGGTCATTTTCCTGACAGCGGTGAGTGACGAGGATGCGCTTGCGCAGTGTATCGAGGCCGGTGGCGATGATTTCCTGATCAAGCCTTACGATAAATTTATCCTGCAGAGTAAAATCCGTTCGATGCAGCGTATTGCCGCACTGAATAGCGAAGTCCAGGGCATGTACAGCATGATTCACCGTGAACAGGAAATCGCTGAATCGGTATTCATTAATGCAATTCAGAGTTCCAACATCGAGAATCCGTATCTTCGTCATGTCGTGCGGCCTGCCGGCATCTTCAGCGGCGACATGGTTTTATCGGCCTACTCACCTTCGCGCGACCTGTTTTTTCTGACCGGCGATTTCACCGGTCACGGACTGCTCGCTGCGCTTGGCGCGATGCCGGTTTCCGAGGTATTCCGTGCCATGACCACCAAGGGATTCAGCCCCGAAGAAATACTTACCGGGATCAACAAGAAATTGAAGTCAATGTTGCCTGTCGGTATGTTCTTTGGTGCCCAACTGGTAGTCGTGAACCATGACCTCGAGCACGTGCGCGTGTTCAATGCCGGAATGCCGGACGTGATAATCGTCGATGGAGAAACCAACCAGATCAAGCATCGACTGACATCTACCGGTTTGCCCCTGGGGGTTGAGGCGGTTATCGACGCCAGGGAAATGTTGCAATACGCCCCGATCGCTTACAACGACAAGATACTGATGCATAGCGACGGTTTAACCGAAGCCCGTAACGGGCAGGATAAGGAATTCGGTAATGAACGGCTGCTAGCGTCTATTTCAAATGCGCCCAAAAACAGCATATTCGACCAGGTGTTCGATGATCTCGATCAATTTTGTGGCGATAACACCACCCAGGCCGACGACGTCACGCTGGTTGAAATTACCTGCGTCCACGATGTGCTGCCTGAAATAGAGGTGCATGACTACATCAAACCGGCAAAGTACACGCTGGGGGATCGCGGCGAATGGAAGCTGTCGATGCGTTTTAATGGGGCCAGACTGCGTGAAACCAATCCAGTTCCAATCCTGGTCAACTACCTCATGGAGATGGAGGAACTGGAAGCCGAGCGGCAATCATTATTCACGGTTATGACCGAACTCTATATAAACGCTCTCGATCATGGTGTGCTGGGCCTTGATTCCAATTTAAAAGCCGATCCAGCAGGTTTCGAGACCTACTTTCAGACACGTGAAAGTCGACTTACCAATCTCGACAGTGGCCACGTGATTTTCAACCTTTCTGTTGAACAGGAGTCGACCCGACGCAGTATATTGCTTCGCATCGAGGATAGCGGTAAGGGTTTTGATTTCGAAAACCACAATCCACCGACCGACGAGGTTACGGCCCTGAGCGGTCGCGGCCTGCTGCTAATCCAGGATTTATGTGAATCACTGGAATTCCATGGTAAGGGTAATATCGCGATCGCCCGCTTCGGATGGAGCACCCGCTAGCCGGGGATTGAACGAGCCTACGGTAAAAACAGCAGATAGCTGCCGATCTCTTGCAAACAGGTAAATTACTGTCAGATTTACTGCTGCGCCAGTTCTTGCGTAACAAGAAAATTCATAATTTGAATCATGCGCTCGTTGCTCCCAGCCAGTGACGCCGACACCAGGTACTTACCATTAACGATTACCGCCGGCACGCCAGTATGCCCATAGCGTTTTTCCTTTTGTATATTTTTACGAATCTGGGTTTCGACCGGGAAGGAAAAATAATTATCTCTAAACAGTTTCTCGTCGAGCCCGAGGCTGGTGGCAAACTCGGCGAGCGTATCGAGGCTCATTATTCGTTCGCGCTTGAGATGGATTGCATCAAACAAAGCCTTATGGGTCTGCTCCAGCTCGCCCATCATCTTAAACGCATAGTAAGCACGCGCATGCTCCGTCCATCGCGGGTTGAGGGATGAAGGAACCTGCTCAAAGACAACTCCATCAGGCAGGCCCGCAGACCAACGCTCTACATAAGGCTCGAATCGAAAGCAGTGCGGGCAGCCGTACCAGAAAATTTCGGTAACCACTACCTTGTCAGGCTGCGATGTTTTAACCACCGGCGTAATCAGCTGGTAATCGGTGCCTTCTGCAAAAGTCATCTGCGCAGCAGTATTAGCTGAAATTATCAGTAACACGGCGAAACTCATCAGCAAGCGCTTAATCATTGTGTTTCTCCTGGAAAAATCATTCATCTAGAGACAGCGTAGTTGTCGATTAGTTTAGTCGTAAAATTACATCGAACCGGGTTAATGGCCGCTGAATACAGAAACTAACCTGATTTACTGGATACCTGCTATGTAGGCCGAAACCGCCTTCATTTCCTCATCTGACATACGTACCACGACGTTACGCATCATTTTGCCGGTATCGTTGGCACGTGTTCCCTGCTTGAAGCTCTGCAGCTGAGTAACCAGGTATTCGGGGTGCTGGCCCTTCAGTGACGGCCAACCGGCGGGGCCGTTACCCGCGCCGCTCGGGGCATGACAGCCCATACAGGCGGCCACCTTGGTTTCGGTAATACCACCTCGATAAATACTTTCCCCGGTTTCAATCATTTCCCCATCGAAAGCCATCGCTTTGGGTTGCTGACTTTCATAGAAAGCCGCGAGGTTCTTCATGTCCTCGTCATTTAACAGGGCCACCATGCCGGTCATCGAGGCATTGTTGCGACGTCCGGCTTTGAAATCCGTTAACTGCTTGTAGGTGTAGCTGGCATGCTGACCGGCAAGCGACGGCCAGGCCCCATTGGTACTGTTTCCATCCGCTCCGTGGCAAGCAGCACACACGGCGCTCTTCGCTTTACCGGCTTCGATATCACCGGCGTTCGCGGTGAGTGACACCAGGCCGGACAAGGCCAAAACCATGGCTGCAATTTGGCTCGCTTTCATTATTTCTCCAGGGGGAAAATGGTCGGAAATTTCGGGCGCAAATGTATATCATACCCGGGCCGCACGTTCAACACTAACCCAATCGATACGATGAGCATTTCTTTTAAGCAGGCAAAATTTGCCACCAGTGCATTTGAGCTTTCGCAGCTGCTCGCAGACGAGGGAGCCGAAGTGGCGTTCGCCGGTCGCTCTAATTCGGGCAAATCGAGCGCGATAAACTGTCTGGTGCGTCAAAAGGGATTGTGTAAAACCAGCAAGACCCCGGGGCGTACACAGTTGATAAACTTCTTCGAACTCGACCCGCATCGACGCCTGGTAGATTTACCCGGTTATGGCTTCGCCAAGGTATCGAAGCAAATGCGAAATCACTGGGATCAGGTGCTGACGGCTTTCCTGTTGGAGCGCCAAGCCTTGAAAGGGCTGGTTATAGTGGTTGATATTCGCCGCGGCATCGGTGATCTCGACCGAGGGCTCATCAGAATGATAGGCGACAGCTTACCGCTGCATATCCTGCTCACCAAATCAGATAAGCTGTCGCGGTCAGCGACTCGCAAAGCGATAGCAGACGCCGAGGTGCAGCTATCCGGCCCAGACCAAACTGTCTCCACGCTATCGATCGTGGGCCGCCAGGGGATTGAGTCTCTGGAGCAAATATGCGCTAAATGGCTGACTTTAGACTGAGCTGAATCGGCTTAACTTGACCGCTTTAGGCAAAAAAAAAGCCCTGGCAGATAACTGCCAGGGACAAACGTGTGATCCGGATGGGGTTTCCGGATCGTTGTCCGCTCATAGGAGGGAGAACGGACCTAGCGCTGGGCTATAGCGCTAGTTAGGTAGACACCCGATTCGGCATTTAGTTCCTTTAGACTACCCGTATCGCGGTGCGTTAAATGTCTCTTAAAACTGTTATTTGGGGATTAATTTATCTTTTTAAACCCCCCGATCGTGGTGATTAATAAATTTACGTTTGGCTCGACAATTTGGATCATCGGAACGCAAAAAGTATTTGCTCGTGTTTAAACCCAGGGCCCGGCAGGAACACCTAGTGGGCTTCGTTCCAGTTGAGCCCTACCCCGGCATCTACTTCCAACTTCACCGAAAGATCAGCTGCCCCGGTCATTAGCCCGGCGATGGAAGCCTGGCAGGAGTCGACTTCATCGACAGCAACTTCAAATACCAGCTCATCGTGGACCTGCATAATCATCTTACAGTCCTGGTCACCCTTAACGAGCCAGGTCTGTACCTCGATCATTGCGCGCTTGATTATGTCCGCCGCGGTGCCCTGCATTGGTGCATTGATTGCGGTGCGCTCCGCATATTGACGCACATTGCCATTGCGCGCATTGATATCGGGTAAGTACAGCCTGCGCCCGAATACTGTCTCCACATAGCCCTGGTCCCGAGCGCGTTGCTTGGTTTCTTCCATGTAGCGTTTGACGCCGGGATAACGCTCAAAATAGGTATCGACATATTGCTGTGCTTCATTGCGACCGATATTCAATTGCTTACCGAGGCCAAATGCAGACATTCCGTAAATCAGACCGAAATTGATCGCCTTGGCAGCGCGACGCTGCTCGGCGCTGACCTGCTCCAACGCTTCACCGAAGACCTCGGCAGCGGTCGCGCGGTGCACATCCAGGCCCCCGGCAAATGCCTTCAGCAGGCTTTCGTCACCAGACAGGTGAGCCATGATGCGCAGTTCGATCTGGGAATAGTCGAGTGCCAGAATCTTATGTCCGGCAGGTGCAATAAAGGCTTCACGAATACGGCGGCCCTCGGCCGTGCGAATCGGAATATTTTGCAGGTTAGGGCTGGTCGAAGACAGGCGGCCGGTGGAAGCAACCGCCTGCTGGTAGGAAGTATGTACACGTCCGGTTTTCGAATTGATTTCCTGTGGCAATTTATCGATATAAGTCGACATCAACTTGTTCAAACTGCGATGCTCGAGCAGTAAGGCCGGAATTTCATAGTCGGCAGCCAGTTCCTCGAGTACATCTTCTGCGGTCGAAGGCTGCCCTTTCGGTGTTTTGCGCAATATCGGTAAATCGAGTTTGTCGAACAGGATGGACTGGATTTGCTTGGGCGAACTCAGATTAAAAACTTCACCCGCCTGCTGGTAGATCGTCTGTTCTATCTGGCCCAGCTTCTGATCGACCTCCCTGCCCTGTTTTTGCAGCATATCCCGATCGATCAAAACACCATTTTGTTCGACCTCCAGTAATACGTCGACCAGGGGCATTTCGATATCGGTATATACTTGCTTGAGCTTCGCTTCCTGCTGCAACCCCGCGCTTAACACCTGGTGCAACTGCATCGTGATATCGGCATCTTCTGCGGCATAATCGCTAGCCTGCTCGAGATCAATCAGGTCGAAGGTTATTTGCTTGGCTCCCTTGCCGGCTATGTCTTCATAATGAATGGTGTCATGGTCGAGATAAAACTTTGCCAGGGCATCCATGTTGTGACGACTGGCGGTCGAGTTGAGGACATAGGATTCGAGCATTGTGTCATCGGCAATACCCCGCATCCGAATACCCTCGGCAATGAATATATGCGCGTCATACTTGATGTTCTGACCGATTTTCCCGATTGCCGGATCCTCGAGAACAGGCTTTAGTGCGGCAAGCGTTGTCGCCTTATCGAGCTGCGACGGAGCATTCTCGTAGCGGTGCATTAGCGGGATGTAACAGGCCTCGCCCGCCGTCACGCACAGCGAAATACCTACCAGCTCGGCCTGCATGTAATCGATACTGGTAGTTTCGGTATCAATCGCAAACTCGTCTGCCCCGCTCAGTCGCTGCAGCCATTGCTCGAAGTGATCTTGATCGAGCACAGTTTCATAGGCGGCAGAAACTTTTGCCAAAGCCGGTTTTACTACTGCGTTACCACTATCCCCTACTTCATCGTACCAGCGGGTAAATCCATACTCCCGGTAATAATCCGCAAGTGCTGACCAGTCGGCCTCCCCCTGTTCCAGCTCATCGATGCTGATGCCGGTATCACAGTCAAGCTTGATTGTCGCGAGCTCATAAGACATGGGTAGAAAACCCAGGGATTCTCGCAGATACTCTCCAACCTTTCCCTTTATTTCATCGGCGTTATCCATTACGCCCTGCAAACTACCATACTCGTCAATCCACTTGGCTGCCGTCTTTGGCCCTACTTTTGGAACGCCTGGAATATTATCTGAACTGTCTCCCATTAGAGCCAGGTAATCAATAATCTGGTCGGCTCGCACCTGGAATTTTTCCACCACTGCTACTTCATCCATGAAATGATTATTCATGGTATTTATCAGGCGCACGTTTTCATTAACCAGTTGCGCCATATCCTTATCGCCGGTCGAGATCAGCACTTCGTATCCCTGTTCGGTAGCCTGCTGACTCATGGTTCCGATCACGTCATCCGCCTCGACACCTTCGATGCTGATCAGGGGCAACCCCTGTGCTTTTATAATCTCGTGTAGCGGCTCGATTTGTACGCGCAGTTCATCCGGCATGGGTGGCCGATTAGCCTTGTATTCCGGGTAAATATCGTTGCGAAAGGTTTTTCCCTTGGCGTCGAAAACAACCGCAACCTTATCGGGCTGTTCATCCCTGACCAGCTTGCGCAGCATATTGAGTACACCGTAAATTGCACCGGTTGGATGCCTGCTGGGACTCTCCAGTTTAGGCAGGCCATGGTAGGCACGGAACAGATAGGAACTGCCGTCAACCAGCACCAGTTTTTTTTGTTTCTCTTGATTCATATAGATGCGCTAAAATGCCGAACCCTGAGTCGGGATCATATCACAGCCACTTCGGTGACTTTGTCCGTTTGCCCCTTTAACTGGCAGGATTCATGTCCGTTTATACCTCTGTTGAACCAGCGCAGCTTGAGCAGTTTCTGGCACGTTACGAGCTGGGAAAACTGCAGCAATTTTCTGCTATCGCCAGCGGTATTACCAACACTAACTACTATCTCGACACCGAGACCGGCCGTTTCGTGCTGACCCTCTACGAGCATCATAGCGACGATGAGCTCGACTATATGCTGGGATTGCAACAGCACCTGGTAAAACGCGCGGTGCACTGTTCTAAACCGGTAATTGACCGGCGCGGCGATCTTTTCTCCATCCTGAACCAGCGACCCGCGGCAATCATTCATCGTCTGCGGGGACAGGTACAGCCAGAACCGGAACCTCTTCATTGTGCCCTGGTTGGTACCGAGCTGGCCCGATTCCACCTGGCTGGCCAGGATTACCCCGGCATCCGTCCCAATCCTCGTGGCATCGACTGGATAATTGCTGTAACCGACATGCTCGATGCAAACCTGGATACCAGCGATCGGAAACTAATCAATGCAACCTTGCAAGCAGCCAGGCAGTTTGATCTCGACGATTTACCCCTGGGTGCGATTCACGCCGACCTGTTTCACGACAATGCATTGTTTATCGACGATGAGCTGGGCGGTATTCTCGATTTCGACTACGCCTGTCGCGACAGCTTCGTATTTGACATCGCCGTGCTATTGAATGACTGGTGTATCGGCAGCCATGGCGAACTGGTAGCCAGCCGGGTTAATGCGACTCTCGAAGCCTACCAGCGGCAGCGTCGTCTTGAGGCTATCGAAATCGACGCCCTGCCGCTAATGTTGGGCATCGCTGCACTTCGTTTCTGGTTGTCCCGGCTGCACGACAAGACTTTTCCACTGAGTGGCGAGTTGACCTTCGTTAAAAGTCCCGACAGTTTCCGCGACATGCTGGTGCTGCGCAGTTCGCAGGAAAATGAAATTGCAAAGCTGCTACTCACCCAGCGGCAGCGGTGAACGGCTGAACCCTATCAAATTACGATGGGCCCTGAGACCAATTTTTATTTTCCGATGCAGAAGCTCGAGAAAATCTTGCCGAGCAAGTCTTCGGTGGTAAATTCGCCGGTAATTTCATTTAAAAACCCCTGCGCCTGGCGTAAATCTTCGGCCATGAGTTCTCCCGATCGGGAACTAGCAAATATTTGTGTCGCCTGTAGTACGGCTTTTTGTGCGCGCAGCAGCGCATCGACGTGGCGCCGCCTGGCCATAAATGCCTGGTTGTCCTGGTTATAGTCGGAAACATTTCCGGTTATTCGTTCTATAAGCTGCTCCATACCGGTGCCGTCCAGGGTAGAAATATAGAGCGCTTGCGGATCAGCTTGCCGATTCGGCTCCGCCAAATCGCATTTGCTGAATACCAGTTGCAGGTTATCGCTTTCGAGTTCATCGATAATCTTCTGGTCCGCGGGGCTAAATCCCTTGCTGCTGTCAATCAGGTAAATGACCACATCCGCCTGGCTGATGGTTTCCCAGGCTCGTCGAACACCTTCCCGCTCGACCGGGTTTTCAGATTCACGCAAGCCCGCGGTGTCGGTAATCTTGAGTGGAATGCCCTTAAGCGATATATGTTCACGTAACACATCGCGCGTGGTGCCTTCGATCTCGGTAACGATCGCGGCTTCGTAACCGGCCAGGTAATTTAACAGGCTCGATTTTCCAGCGTTGGGGAGTCCGGCAAGCGTTACGCTTAATCCCTCCTGCAGCGTTCTCCCGTGCTCAGCCTGCTCGAGCAGTTGTTGTAAATGATGACCGCAGTCTTCAAGTCGCTGGCTGATGTCGCTGCTATTCAGAAAATCGATCTCTTCTTCGGCAAAATCAAGCGCGGCTTCTATATGGGCACGCAGGTTGATGATTTCATCGATCAAGCTGTGAACCTGTTGCGAAAACCTGCCCTGCAGCGAGCGCATCGCGGCCCGTGTCGCCGCCCTGCTTCCCGATTCGATCAAGTCGGCGATTGCCTCCGCCTGGGTTAAATCGAGTTTGCCGTTAAGGAACGCGCGTTCAGAAAACTCCCCGGCCCGGGCCAGTTGTGCACCGAGCTCGCAGAGTCTTTCCAGTAGCATATCGAGCACGATCGGTCCGCCATGCGCCTGTATTTCGACACAATCTTCACCGCTGAAGCTATGCGGAGCCTTGAAATACAGGCATAAACCATGATCGAGCACCGCACCATCGGCATCGAAAAACTGCCGAAACTGAATCAAGCCGGGTTTTATTTTACTGGCGCTGATCGCTTCGCCAATCGCCAGCGCCCTGCTTCCGGATAAGCGCAAGATGCCGATTCCGCCCGTTCCGGGAGGCGTTGCAATGGCGGCGATGGTTTCATGCGACGGCATGGCAATAATGGTGTGCTGGTTGAGCCGGGAACCAGCTTACTTGGTAGCCCCGGCTTCGATACGTTTGGTAATGACCCACTGTTGTGCGATCGACAATACGTTATTAATGACCCAGTACAATACCAACCCCGCGGGAAAGAAGGCGAAGAAGATCGTAAATACGAATGGCAGCGCCATCATTATCTTGGCCTGGATCGGGTCCGGCGGCGGTGGATTCAGGCGCTGTTGAATAACCATACTGACCCCCATCACGATCGGTAACACGTAAAAGGGATCCATCACCGACAGGTCCTTGATCCAGAATATAAAGGGCGCCTGGCGCAGGTCGACACTTTCCAGCAACGCCCAGTAGAGTGCTATAAAAACCGGGATCTGCACCAGTATCGGCAGGCAACCGCCCATTGGGTTGATTTTCTCGGTTTTATAGAGCTCCATCATCGCCTGGTTCATTTTCTGGCGGTCATCGCCATAACGCTCCTTGAGAGTCTTAAGGCGCGGACTGACCTTACGCATCTTTGCCATCGAGCGATAACTGGTCTCCGACAGCTTGTAGAATACCGCCTTAACTGTCAGCGTCAGCAGGATGATCGCCACACCCCAGTTACCGACAAAGCCGTGGTACCACGAGAGCAGCCAGTAAAGCGGCTTGGAAAGGAAAGTCAGAACACCATAATCGACGGTGAGATCGAGGCCCGGTGAAATTTCCTCGAGCCGCTGCACTATCTTCGGCCCGACGAACAACTGGCTGACAAATTCACTGCTGCCACCGACAGCGACTACCCGGTTCGCAGAGCGCAGGCCAATGGTATAGGTCGACGGATTGCGCCCGGTATTGGCAATCGTATAAATCAGGTTTTTTTCGTCCTGCCCCGGTATCCACGACGATAGAAAGTAGTGGTGGATCATTGCAATCCATCCGCCGGTAGATTCGAGTTTCAGCTGCGCATCCTCCATGTCATCGAAGTCTACTTTTTCGTACTTGGCCTCTTCGTTATAGTAAACCGATCCGGTATAGGTATAGAGCAGGCGCGAGGTTTCGAGCGGGCGTGAGCGCTGGATCTGGCGATATTCGCTGCCCTGCCACTCCTGTTCCGAACCGTTTTCAATCCGGTGCTTTACATCGATCAGGTAGTCACCGCGCCTGAAGTGATAGCTCTTGACGACTTTAATGCCGTCCTGGGTCCAGTACATCGGTACGACAAGCTCTTCCTGGCCATCGGCAAGCTCGTAAGCTGTTTGATCAGTGCGGTAAGTGCTGTAGTGCGTTGGTGCCTGGTCTTCTTTGTTACGCAGCCCGCTTTGTACAATGTAGACCGAGTCGCTATCGCTATGAACCAGTTCCAGCCAGTCGTCGGGTTGCTCCAGTGAGGTTGGATACTTTTTGAGTTTAAGCGAGCGTATGACGCCGCCCCGCGTATCGATCATTGCCCGTACGACATCGGTATCGACTCTGACTAGTTGCTGTTGTGGCAGGGTTGGTGAGACTTCCCCGCTGCCGGTGCTGCTTTCGGTTACCGTGCCTGGACTTAATTCATCGGCCTGCTCCGGCAAATCATCTGCGGGAATCCCCTGTTCGGCAACACCACCCTCGGCGGCGGGTAAAGATTCGCTACTGGAAACCGGCTGGGGACCATAGTCAATTTGCCACTGCTGCCACATCAACATGCCAACGAAAACCAGCGCCGCAAACAGAAATAGTCGTGAATTATCCATGGTTGTGCTCGCTGCAGGAGCCTGGGACCGGGTCATAACCCCCCTCATGCCATGGATGGCAGCTGCTAACGCGCTTCAGGGTTAACCACAAACCTTTCAGCACACCATGCGCTTCAAGCGCTTCAAGCGCGTATTGGGAACAGCTGGGAGTATAACGACAATGGTTCCCGAGCAACGGGCTTACCAGGTAGCGGTAGGCGTGAATCAGTATTAGCAGGGGCTTTCGCATTGTTTGATGATGCTGTTCCAGTGTTGATCCAATGTGGCTCGAATATCTGCCGGCCGGGTTAATAATATTTCGCGTTTCACCATAATCACAATGTCACGCGGCGGCAGGCGATGCCTGTTTTTGCGAAAGCTCTCTCGAAACAACCGTTTCAGCGCATTGCGCTTGACTGCTGCTGGTACCTGTTTGCGTGCTATGGCAAACCCGATGCGAGGGCATACACCCGTATTCTTGCCAACCAGGAGCGTTATTTGGTTATCGCCAACTCGAATATTGTTCTTAAAAACCTGCCGAAAATCGTTTGCACGCGTTAATCTCAGCCGTCTTGGGAAAGACTCGCTGACACTGACCTCCACTTTACGGCGTCAGGCGTGCTCTGCCTTTTGCTCTGCGGGCCCGAATTACGTCGCGTCCACCGCGGGTTTGCATACGCGCACGAAAGCCATGCGTTCTGGCACGCTTAAGATTACTGGGTTGAAATGTACGCTTCATGTCAAACGCCTCGGCTGTTTAGTTTGTCGATTTCAACAAGGCGCGACAATGTACTGTTAGAGTCGCGTTACGTCAATATTTAATTGAG
>JARFPR010000092.1 GCA_029288195.1 Gammaproteobacteria bacterium
CTTCCCGCCCTGACTGGTGCCAGGCGCGCTCCGGAATTTTTGCCAGTTTGCGCTTGATAAATTCAACATCAACATCGGGTTTCATCAGCAGGAAATTGTTTGCCTTGCCTGAAAGTTTATTAAACGAATCATTGCGATAACCGATTTGAATGTTGGGAAACTCGATACGTTTTTCATCTGACTCACTCTGTTCAAATTCATAACCGAACTTTTCGATAAGTAGCGATTCCTTTTGTGCGATCAGATCTCGCAGTTCATCATCGAGATAGCGCGAGTAGTGGCTGTGACGCGAGGCATTCATTCTCGGGCTGGTGTCGAACATTGCCTGCATCGCATCGACCTCTTCTAACTTCAGTTGCTTCATAATCGAAAGGAATTCCTGCTGCAGGTTCTCAAAAAGCCCGATATGCAGGGCTTCGTTTTCGATATCCCCATGCATACGCTGAAACAGCCAGGAATAGTAGCCGAATTCCGATGAAGGCATGTTACGAATCGAATCCTTGGTCAGGCCGACCCCGGCATTACCTTCCAGAGTGTCCGGCAATATATCGATAAGCGCCTTGCGATAATTCCGACTCTCGGGTGAATCTGAGCAGAGGTTGACCAGGTTTTTGATGGTGCGCTTACAATCCGCCTGGAAACCATCGGAAATGATGAAAAACAGGGGCGTATTGATTTCAGGGCGCGTGTTGAAGGCATACCATGAGACGTACCAGTCCCAGGGATTACGCACCATTCCCACAACCGGTAGCTGGCTATACTCATCGGGCAACATAGAGTAGGGGTAGTGATATCCAATAGGTTTCGCACCGGGAATGCAATCATGAATAATATGACTCAGCGACTGACCGCCGGTTTTGTGCATGTGAATAAACACAAACTTATCGGTGACTATCATTGTTGGATGTCGATTTGTTGAACGGGAGCTGGCTTTATTCTACGTTATTCTATATCGGTAACAAGTTCATCATGACTGTGTTGTTGCAGTATTGCCTCGATCATCGAGCCAGCGGAAGATGTAGCCCCGTGGTTTGTCGCGTCCGCTGATCAGGTAATCGAGGGTATAGGCGTTGTTCATGGTTGCGGACAACATGACTTCGCTATGCTCGGTCCCACAGAATAATATTTCATCGCCGGGCAAGACTGGTTCGTCATCGCCAGGCAGCATTATGCATTCCTCGCCACGCTTGATCGTCAATGGCATACAGGCGATCAAACCATCAAGATCGTGTGGATCTCGTCTAAGCTGCCCCAGGCTCAGGGATTTGCCGCTATCCAGATGCTCGCTAACCGAACTGGCTTCCTTGCTGTTAATACAACAATGCCATAGATGTGGAGGTTCGTCGCCGATCATCGATTTCAGACGCTGCACAGCCAGAGCACAAATATCTTCGCCCTGATCGCGGAGGTAATCGACAAACTGCTGTACCTGCGGTGAGATCAGGTGTTTCAGCACCCGCCTCGCCGTGGTCAGGCTGGATTGCAATACCAGGTCCGCATCGGTGACATCGAAGCCTATCTGATTTTCATGCCGGTTTTGGCGCAGGATGGTAAAGGCGTCGTGATTTGATGATTTTACACTCATCAGAATGCTGAGATTATCGTGATCGTTATCGGTACCGGCCACCACGCCCGCGGCATGCGCCAAACCCGCTTCCTCGAGAGATTCGCGATTAGCATGCCGATTAATCACCATGGCCGCTCCCTTCACATTACCTGCATTAGGATCGACAATAACCGGTTTTATGCCATTACGAACAAATTGCTGGTATAGCCATCGACCCATGCGCCCGTATCCGCAAATAATCCAGTTGCCGGTTGGCACAGCTATTGGCTTACCCAGTTTGGCTTTCGGATTGTGCACCAGGCAGGCATTCAGATTGTGCAGGCGCGGAGCGGTAATCGCCATGCTGATTAGTTGGGAAAAGATTTCAAACGGATTGATAATAGTGACGTTTCCAAGGGAACTCAGGTGCTCGATGTGTCGTTTTCTGGTGGAACGGCACAGGATATGGATATCTGGATTCAACAACCGGGACATGACCGCGATACGCGCGTTGACCTCGTCGTCAACCGTTAGAATGACAACCCCCTTGCAGTTGGGCATGAGCACACCAGCGTCCACCAGGTGTTTCGGAACCGCGGGATCCGCGCACAGACCCGGCATGCTGACACGATAATCACGCAAAGCCAGGGCTTTGATTCGCTCCGGGTTAGTGTCAATGATGACGGCACGCATCCAGTGATCGCTAAGACCCCGGGCCAGCAGGCTGCCGGTATCACCAAAGCCACAGATGATAAAGAACGGGTGCTGGATGCGTCGCACTTTCCTGGCAAAACGATGCTCGTTGAGTGCCAACAGGAAATGCGGATTTTTCCACAGGTGGAAAGTGGAGCCAATCGCATATAGCCAGGCGACTACTCCCATGTAGAGACAGAGAATCGCCCAGAGGCGTTGTTCGTCGGTAAACTCGGAAGGTATTTCTCCAAAGCCTGTAGTCGTCGCTGTATAGGTGAAAAAATAAAATGAATGAAACAGGTTCATGTACTCGACGTTGCCGTCTGCATCTCGGCCCGGAATCAGCGCCATGCCGGTGATACCGATGGCATAGACGATGATCAAAACGAAAACCGGCCCGCGCATATAGCGCAGGACAACCATTGAAACCCGGTCAAGTTCTGAAGTCGCTGCCATAGTGCTGCTAACGTCGGGAGATCAGCGTGTCGCTCACCACGATGACGACGGTGACGATGCCTGCCAGCAGGGCGCCGCCCGCCAACGAGACGATATTGGTCATTGATTCCGGGCTGGGCCCGATCGCGGTCTGATTTTCATCGATAACCCAGATGACGCGTGCGGTGATTAACAGTACATCGACCACCAGACTGCTCGCCAGCAAAAGTGCCCCCACCTGGGAGCGATCGCCAAGTTTGAGACCGGTTGCAATCAAGTTGATCAGGATTGCAATCGTCAACAGCCAGACGTTGTGGTGACTGGGGTTGTCGATATCCCCCATGACGAAGGCGAAAGTGAAGGCTAGCGCCAGAATAATAACAAACCCAAAAACAACTCGTTCCAGGTTCATGTCCCACCTCGCAGCAATATTATTGTTGCGACAAGAATACGCCGATCAGGCTGATTCGTCACGCCTCACCAAAAATGTCGATTTATTTGTCCCCGCCTGTATTATTCTCCCTGTTCAAACTCTCAGGTTTTACTCGAAAATGAGTGCAGATTTCACTGCCGTCGTCGATGCTGAAACCCAGCAAAGGATCCAGGCTTATCGGGTTGAACAGGTCCGTAAAAGATTGATCGAAGCCGATTGCCCCGCGATAGTGCTGTTCGATCCGGTTCATATTCGCTATGCCACCGGCACACGCAATATGCAGGTCTGGACCATGCACAATATCTGTCGTTACGCCGTGATTTTCGCCAGCGGGGAATCGGTTTTGTTTGAACTTAACAGTTCTGCACACCTGTCACGGGATTACGTGGCGGATATACGGCCCGCGTTGACCCCCGATTTCATGGCAGTCGGCAACCGGGTTACCGAAACGGGCCGACGCTGGGCCGAATCAATGATTTCATTATTACGTGAAAAGGGGATGACCGAGAACAGGCTGGCGATTGATCGTGCCGATTTAACCCTGGTGTTGGAAAGCCAGCGCCAGTCACTGCAACTGGTTGAAGGGCAATCGATCATGGAACAGGCGCGCGCGATAAAATCGCTCGATGAAATCGAGGTTTTACGCCGCTCGCTACAAACCTGTGAACAAAGCGTTGCGGCGATGCGCGAAAAGTTGAAACCCGGCATGCGCGAAGCCGATGCACTGGCCCTGCTGATCGACGGCAGCATCCAGCGGGGTGGCGAGTACCCGGAAACCCGGTTACTAACGACCGGGCCGAGAACCAATCCCTGGTTCCAGGAAACCTCGGACCGGATTATCGAAAATGGTGACCTGCTCGCTTTCGATACCGACCTGATCGGACCGATGGGATACTACAACGATATCTCGCGCAGCTGGGTGGTCGGGGACAAGCCCCCGACCAGCGCACAACGGCGACTTTACTCGCTGGCCTATGAACAGATGCAACACAATACCACGCTGCTCAAACCGGGAATGGGCTTTCTCGAGTACTCCGATAAGAGCTACCAGTTACCGGAATCCTGCGTTCCTAATCGCTACGCCGACGTGGCGCATGGTTGCGGGCTCGGTGTCGAATACCCGTTTATCTGGTATCGCGAAGACGAGGAATGGGGCGCGTACGACGGTGTGTTCGAAGAAAACATGGTGGTCTGCATCGAATGTTACGTCGGCGAGCTCGGCGGCCACGAGGGCGTGAAACTGGAACAACCGGTCTGGCTCAGTGCAAACGGCCCGGTGATGTTATCGGATTACCCGTTTGAACTCGATTACTTGTGAGGTAACTATTATCCCGGCGACAATATATATCGCATTCAGGGCTTCTGATAAGTGTCAGATCAAGGCGTGGCTTGAAGGCAATGGTTACTCCATTGGCAAAAGCCACAACGCAGAGCTGACACTTATCAGAAGCCCCTAACAGATTAGTCAGTAATAGAGATAGGCCATTGTGTGCCTGCCCACGGACGGCGTTATCAGAACTTGCTGCAGAATAACTGCAGCGGCGTTCTGATGCCTTGCCGTGAACAGGCGCACGATGGCTGAATGCGATATATATTGTCGCCGGGATAATAAAATGAAAATTGGATTTATCGGTCTAGGAAACGTTGGTGCAAAACTGGCCGGCAGCTTGCTGCGTAACGAGTTTGGCCTGGTGGTGCGTGATACCGATCGCGAAGCCGCACGGCAGCTTCTCGATCAGGGTGCACAGTGGGGTGAGTCGGGTCAGCAAATAGCGCAGCTTTGCGATGTTGTCATTACCTGCCTGCCATCACCGGCGGTATCGGCGCAGGTCATGGAAGAAGAGCAGGGTGTGCTCGCAGGTTTGGAGCCCGGCAAGATCTGGCTTGAAATGAGCTCCACCGATGCCGATGAAATCCGGCGTCTCGGTGCACTGGTCGAGGCCAGGGGCGCGATACCGCTCGATTGCCCGGTGTCTGGCGGATGTCATCGTGCCGCCACCGGCAATATAGCAATCTTTGCCGGCGGTAAACGCGAGGCCTTCGACAAGGTGTTACCGTTATTGACCACGGTTGGTCGTAATATCCTGCATACCGGGGAACTCGGCAGCGCTTCAATCCTCAAGGTCGCAACCAACTATCTCGCCGGGGTGCAGTTGATTTCAACCGGCGAAGCCTTCATGGTCGCGAAGAAAGCGGGTATCGATCTTGGCATCGCCTACGAGGCGATCCGAATTTCATCGGGGAATTCGTTCGTGCACGAAACCGAGGGCCAGTTGATTCTAAACGGCAGTTACGATATCAATTTTACGATGGATCACGAGGTCAAGGACCTGACCCTGTTTGACGAGCTCGGTAAAAAACTCGAGGTGCCACTCGAAATGTCGCCGCTCGCGGTGCAAATCATGCGCGACGGACTTGTGAAATATGGTCCGCGGGCCTGGTCATCAATGGTCGTTAAGCGCCTCGAGGACGCCTGTAGCGAAGACTTGCGTGCCCCCGGCTTCCCGGAGTATCTTACCGACCTCGAACCCGAGGCCGCAGGTGCCGAAGTCATTCCACGTAAAGGCCAGGTATCAAAGCCATGACGACAAAATTCGAAACCATCGAAGTCTCTCCCTTAAGCCCGGCCCTGGGCGGTATCATTTCGGGTGTCGATATTGCTGCGGGTGTCAGCGACGAACAGTTTGCTGAAATTCGCCAGGCATTCATTGATTACAGCGTAATTTTTTTTCGTGACCAGCAGATAACACCCGATCAGCACATCGAGTTTGCGCGCCGTTGGGGCGAGATCAACGTGAACCGGTTTTTCCAGGCGGTCGACAGCCATCCGATCATCGCCGAGGTGCGCAAGGAGGCTGACCAGAAAGCGAATATCGGCGCCGAATGGCATACCGACCATTCTTACGATGTAGTTCCGGCCATGGGATCGATACTGTATGCGCGCGAGGTGCCGACGGTGGGTGGCGATACACTGTTTGCCAGTATGTACGCGGCCTACGATGCTCTCTCCGACGGGCTCAAGCAGATGCTCTCGAGCATGAATGCAGAGCATTCCAGTCGTCATGTCTTCGGCGAAGTGGCTTATGGTGATCGTGACCTGGACGATTTGGGCAGCAGGCTTGGTAACACGGATGCCGCAACCCAGGACTCGATTCACCCCGTCATCATCAGGCACCCGCTATCGGGCAGGCCAGCGCTATACGTTAACGGCGACTTTACCGTGAAGTTCGAGAACTGGACGCAGGAGGAATCGCAACCGCTGCTCGATTACCTGTA
>JARFPR010000096.1 GCA_029288195.1 Gammaproteobacteria bacterium
ATGTGTATAAGAGACAGGCGCTAAAGCGCGTCCGAATTCGCTCCCGGCGAATTCGTCGAACTGGGAGTTCGAACCTGATCCCACAGAACACCATCCATAAAAAAAACCCACCTGAAGGTGGGCTTTTTTATGGGATGGCGCGCCTGGAGAGATTGAGCGGTACCTCCTTGTGCCGCACCCCTACGGACGGCCGATGCCGCACTCCGGGGCCGCGCTAAAGCGAGTCCAAAAATCGCATTACTGTCATCCCGTGGCTTGACCACGGGATCCATTGTTAACGATAGCTAGCCGCCCCGTCCATCCTGGATACCGCCGGTCCGACGCATCGGGTCAGGCCGCGGTATGACAGTGGGATATAAAAAACCCACCTAAGGGTGGGCTTTTTTATAGGATGGCGCGCCTGGAGAGATTGCGCGGCACATCCTTGTGCCGCGGCCTTCGGCCTCGCTGCGCTCGCACAAAATCGCTCCGGGCGATTTTGTCGAACTGGGGCTGCGCCCCGAGTTCTCATCCGAACCCCACACAAACCACCCATAAAAAAACCCACCTTGCGGTGGGCTTTATTATGGGTGGCGCGCCTGGAGAGATTCGAACTCCCGACCGCTCGGTTCGTAGCCGAGTACTCTATCCAGCTGAGCTACAGGCGCATAATTTGAAGGCGCGATTCTACGGATATTTGGGTTTATTTGCCAGCGTAAATTGACCGGTCTGTCATCCCGCGGCTTGACCCGATGCGTCGGACCGGCGGTATCCAGAGCAAGCTGATTTCTCTAATCGCTCCTGGTTCCCGCGGTCAAGCCGCGGGATGACAAATTTTAGGTAGCGGGATGACAGTTTTTGAGTGGCGGGATGACGGTTTTCGAGTTATGGGATGACGATTTTATTTTTAACCAATGTATTCTCGGCGCGCATGGGCGCCGACGTTGCACAGAATTTCGTAGGCGATCGTTTCGGAGCAATCGGCGAGATCATTGACATCCGGCATTGCCCCAAATAGCGTAACTTCGTCATCAACGTTGACATCGGACAGATGGCTGACATCGACCGTAATCATGTCCATCGACACCCGCCCGACAACATCACAGGGCTTGCCGTGAATTTCAACCTTAGCTGTATCGATCTTGTGCCGTGGATATCCATCCGCGTAGCCGGTTGCCACGACCGCAATCATCATATCCTCGGGGCAGGTATATGTATTGCCATAGCCGATCAAGTCACCTTTATGATGCGGATTGATCGCGAGCACCAGTGACTTCATGGTCATCGTTGGTCGCAGTTCGCGCTGCGCTTGCTTACGATCAGACATCGGATCAGCCCCGTAAAGCGCTATTCCGGCGCGAGCCCAGATACGATGGGTTTCGGGCCAGCCCAGGATACCAGCAGAATTGGCAATCCCCCATTCGTATTCATCGAGTCCAAGTGATTTGACCTGGTCTAACTGAAATTCAGTAAACACATTATCTGCGGCATCTGCATAAGCCAGGTGCGTCATGAAGCGCAGGCTGCCGAGCGTGTCCAGGCCAGTCAGGTAATCTACGATCTCGCATGCCCTGCTTTGCGGAAATCCGAGTCTTCCCATACCGGTATCGATTTTCAACCAGACTTCGAGATCACCAAGATCCGCGACATCGCGCAAACAATCGAGATGAAACTGGTGATGCAGCACCGGATCGAGCGCATGGTCGATACAGGCCCGCAGTTCCTCGGCACGCACGAACCCGCCCATAACAATGATTTTCTGACTGATTCCTGCTTTCCGCAGTGCCACCGCCTCGCCCACCGCGGCAACTGCAAATGCATCGGCATCCTTGAGTGCGGCCGCGACCTCAAGCGCACCATGACCATAGGCATCAGCCTTGATCACCGCGATCAGCCGATTGCCACCTGCTGCCTCTTTTAAATACCGGTAATTGTGTCTTAACGCTTCGAGGTCGATGATTACACGTGAATGCCGGTTCTCCCCATGGCTATTCAAACTCGCCTCCATATTGATCGAACGCAAGATTTTCGAAACGCGTGTACTGTCCGAGAAATGCCAGTTTAACCATACCGATGGGTCCGTTGCGCTGCTTTCGTATCAGTAACTCGGCGACACCCTTTTCTGCACTTTCCGGGTTATAAACCTCATCCCGGTAGATAAATAAGATAACGTCGGCATCCTGCTCGATACTGCCTGATTCACGCAAGTCCGACATAACCGGTCGCTTGTCGGGCCGACTCTCGACGCTACGATTCAGCTGCGAGAGCGCCACTACCGGTACATTCAGTTCCTTCGCCAGTGCCTTAAGCGAACGTGAAATCTCGGAAATTTCGGTTGCCCTGTTCTCGGTCGAGCCCGCGACCTGCATCAGCTGTAAATAATCGATAACCACCAGGTCCAGCCCATGTTCGCGCTTAAGGCGACGTGTGCGTGCGCGCAACTCAGTTGGTGTCAGGGCCGGTGTATCATCGATAAAAAGTTTTGCTTTTGAAAGCATGTTGACCGATGAAATAAGCCTCGGCCAGTCATGATCATCAAGCTTGCCGGTACGTAAATTATGTGAATCGATGCGTCCCAGCGAGGACATCATACGTATTGCAAGCTGCTCGCCCGGCATCTCCATGCTGAACACGGCAACCGATCTTTCATTATTGAGCGCTGCATTCTCGGCAATATTCATCGCGAAGCTGGTTTTACCCATCGAGGGGCGACCGGCAACAATGATCAGATCGGAATTTTGTAAACCCGAGGTCTTGTCGTCAAACAGATTGAACCCGGTGGCTATCCCGGTTATCGCTTCCTTGGTGCGATACATCTCCTCTACCCGTTTTACGGCGCGCCCCAGCAAATCATTGATTGCCTCAAAGCCTTCACGGCTGCCGGCACTTTGCTCGGCAATCATGAATACCTTGCGCTCGGCTTCATCCAGTAATTCCTTGCT
>JARFPR010000156.1 GCA_029288195.1 Gammaproteobacteria bacterium
CAGGTGCTCGACGGACTATTCGGAGCCGAGCGCGGCGATATCGGTATCGCCCAGTCAAATCACGGCATTCTTTCCAGGGCTATCGGCAAACATAAGAAATCGCTCAAACGGGATTACGAAAAAACATACTTCAACACCAACAGCTGGCTGCTGCTTCCGGGGATCCTGGCGACAGTTATCGTTATTGCTACCGCGGTCTCGAACTTGCCATCGGAAGAAATCATTATGAAAACCATCTTCTTTGGCATTTTTACAGCGATACCCTTGATCATGCTGTCCGCCGTCTGGCGCGGGTTCAAACGTCGTGGAAAAGGTGGAAAGTTCCAGGTTGCGATCAATCTCGTGGTGCTAGTGGTTTTTTGCGGGGCCGTGGCCAACAACATCGCGGCACCGATCATGGAGTTTTCTGAAGTGGCGCCCCTGCCGCTGATCGCCGGTGCTATCGCAATGCTGGCAATGCATTATTTTTTCTACCAATGGCTAAAAGCGCCGACGCTCGCGGGGCGCCGCCTGCTCGACAAGATCGAGGGCTTCAAACATTATCTCAAGGTAGCCGAGGAAGATGAAATCGCACTAACCGAAGCGCCTGAATTCACCATCGGTCTGTACGAGACCTATCTACCCTACGCGATTGCGCTCGATCTCGAAAACGAATGGACCGCCAAACTCAATCGTGCGATCGAACTTGGCCTGGTCGAGGGCAACTATTCTCATCCAGGCTGGTACCACGCTCGCGGTCACCGCGATGATCATTTTTCGCGCGCATTATCCAGCTCTCTGGATTCGGCGATCGCATCTTCGTCGGTGGCTCCGGGCTCATCGTCCGGATCGTCCGGGGGATCATCTGGCGGCGGTGGTGGTGGCGGTGGCGGCGGCGGCTGGTAGGTCAGCGAAGCCATCACTTTCACTTATCCGCTATCGTATGAAAAGCCTTAGAGGTAGAGGCTATCTTGGGAGAATGCTCGCAAAAGTGTAGCGAGGCAGGACGCCGAGCTCCAAGCGATTCCATGGATGGACCAACCGGCGCTCGCGCCGGTTGGAAGCGTCTTTTGCGAGCATTCTCCCGAGATAGCCGAACATCGAGGACGCGGTGTTTAGTCTGCTCTTATGTCGATCTAGGAATGCTTGATTGAGCTGAGGACGACGAACTTGCTGTCGGCGGCAATAGTTTCGCAGTTGCCAAACAATTTCTTGAGCTTGCTGTGATAAGCCAGGTGTCGATTGCCAACTACGCGCAGCTCACCACCGGCCACGAGCACCGTCCGCGCCTGCTTGAACATTTGCCATGCAATCGCATCACCGACATTGTGTTGTTGATGAAACGGCGGATTGACCAGGACCAGGTCTCGACTATCGGCGGCCACTCCCTGCAGACCGTCGGCGACCCTGAACTCGGCTTCTCGCGTCTGTGCAAACGCGGCCCGAAAATTCTCCTCGGCACTCGCGACCGCCATGTAAGATTCGTCGCAAAACAAAAGGCTTGCTTTCGGATTCAGGGCCGTGGCAATGATTCCAAGCACGCCATTACCACAGCCCAGATCGACGATACGTCGAAATCGCTCTGCCACTGGCATATGTTCCAGCAACAATTGGCTACCCCGATCCAGGCGGTCGCGGCTGAACAGGCTTGCATGATTGATAATTCTATAATTTCGATCGACCTGCAACTCGTAGCTATCGGGATAATGACTCTGACCCTCATTGAGTGACTGATCACGCTGAACCAGGATGAGCCGACTTTTCTTGCGCGCGCGGGTTGTGGTCGTAGGCCCGAGTATGGTTTCAAACAACTCCAGCGTCGAACGATGAATATTTCGTGCCATCCCGGCCGCTATAATATGGGTATCGTGATCCAGCACCTGGCGCAGCAGGTAGAGCTGGTGTTCGAGCAGGGCCAGTGTCTTTGGAATCTTTATCAACACGCAATCCACGGTTACCGTCGGAAAATCGATGCCCGAGTTGGTTTTGACCTGCTCGGCGGGGTAGCCATTTGCCAGCAAGTTTTCACGTAACGCCAGTTGCGCCATAAACGAGTCATTCCAGGAATAAACTGGGTGATTGGCGAGCGCCACCGCGAGCGCACCGAAGGCATCATTTAATATCAAAAGCTTACCGTGGCGAGACAACACCTTGATTTCGTCGACATAGTTCAGCAGAAATTCATCGGCAGCATCCCAGGCCTGCAGTAGCTCGTTGCGAGGTTTGCGCACCAGTTCAAATTCACCCTGGGGCACCTGCATTAATTTCAGACTATCCATCACTAGCGGTTTATTCATTACTTACCAACAAAAGGCAAACCCAGCATGCCGGGCAGTTGGTCGACCTGCTTGGCGTCACGAAACTCTGCCAGTCCTATGGTCATAGCGTCGTGCCCCATTTGCGGCTGATCGGTATAGGTTTTGAAGATCCGGTCCCAGATAGAAAGGTTGAAACCGTAATTACTATCGGTCTCCTGTACCAACGTCGAATGATGCACCCGGTGCATGTCCGGGGTTACCAGGAGACAACGCACTACCCGCTCGATAGCGCCGGGCAGGCTGACATTAGCATGATTGAATATAGCCATACCGTTCAACAGAACCTCGAAAACCAGGACTGCAATCAGCGCCGGACCGAGTAATAGAATCACGCCCCATTTGAACAGCATCGAAATAATGATTTCAATCGTATGGAAGCGGGACCCCGTGGTTAAATCAAAATCAAGATCAGCGTGATGAACTCGATGCAAACGCCACAACAAAGGCATCTGGTGCATCAAGCGATGTTGCAGGTAAATGGCGAGATCGAGTAATAACACTGCCGCGAAAATTTCGAACCATAAGGGCCAATCAACCAGGTTGAATAACCCCCACTCTCGTTCTGCAACCGAATAGGCGATTCCCACAGCGGCGGCCGGGAACATTAGTCTCAGCACAATAATATTCAGCAAGAACAATCCGAGGTTGCTGGTCCAGCGCAATACTTTCGACACGCTGAGCTTGCGTCGGGGCGCGATCAGTTCCCACAACAGCATAGTGATGAACACGAAGGCGAAAAAGCCAAGGCGAATAAAGGCTTCACGTTCGAGGGCAAATGTTTCGATACCGGCTGGTTCCATGAATCGCATTTTCGAGCATAATTGGCAATATTGACAGTCTTTAAAACATGCTTCAGATCAGTATCGCGATAAACGAGCGTATAAAACAACAAATGTATAACAGCTGTTTTTTATTCCTGACGATAAGTTGTTACAGTTGTTATCTTATTTAAGATCTTAGTGTGTTATCCAGAGCCGGGTTAGATTAGACCAGTCCCCAAATGTTAAATGATATCCTGATTATATTGATACTGTCGGTGATGGGCATTGCGGTGTTTAAGCTCATCGACGTCCCCGCGGTGCTGGGTTACCTGGTGGTCGGTTTGCTGGCCGGCGAAAACGCTTTTGGCCTGATTCATGATTCGCATGCGATTGAGCAAATTGCTGAAATCGGCGTGGTTTTCCTGTTATTCACGATTGGTCTCGAAGTCTCGATACCACGCCTGATCTCGATGCGTAAAATCGTCTTCGGCATCGGTGTCGCGCAAGTCGTTATATCGACCTTGAGCACCGTGGCCGTTGGTCTCTGGCTGGGTCTAACGTGGCAAGTCTCTTTCGCTCTTGGTGGCGCATTGGCGATGTCGTCGACCGCTATCGTGGTAAAACTGCTGACCGAACGCTACGAGTTGCATCTGCCGCACGGCAACATCTCGCTGGGCGTGTTACTGTTCCAGGACCTGGCCGTGGTGCCTTTCCTGGTATTGATCCCGATTTTCGCGGCGCCAACCTCGGAATCGCTGCTGCTGCCAATCAGCCTGGCGTTGGCCAAGGGTGCATTCGCTTTCGCGGTAATATTCTACGCCGGTCAATACCTGGTTCGACCTGCGGTACGTGCGGTTGCGGCGACACACTCGCATGAATTGTTCACGCTTTTTATCCTGCTGATTGCACTGCTGGCCGCCTGGCTCACATGGCAACTGGGACTATCGCTTGCGATGGGTGCCTTTCTCGCCGGCATCATGCTCGCCGAAACCGAGTTTCAGCATCATATTGAAAACGAAATCAGGCCCTTTCGCGATGTTCTGATGGGATTATTCTTTATTTCCGTCGGTTCGCAATTCGACTGGCGTATCATCATCGATGAACCGCTGGCGGTTGCGATTTTGACCCTGGGCCTGATCGCCGGCAAGGGTATTGCCATCGCCGTCATCGCAAAGCTGGCAGGATTTTCCAAGGGCATCGCGATTCGAGCCGGCATCCTGCTTGGCCAGGGTAGTGAATTTGGTTTCGCATTGCTGGCCGTCGCAATCACCACCGGCCTGGTCGAACTCGGGCTAAGCCAACCTATCATCGCGGCAATTATTCTGAGCATGGCAATTTCACCGATGCTGATTCAATACAACGAAATAATTGCCTGCCGACTTGATCCGGATTATCGCAGCAGCCTGAACCAGGTCGAAACAAGCATCGAGGAAGCCTGCAGGGATATCTCGGGCCACGTTATTCTGTGTGGGTTTGGTCGCACCTCGCAAAATCTCGCTCAGTTTCTGCGACGGGTCGGCATTCCATTCGTCGCGCTCGAAATCGATACCGACATTGTCACCGAGGCGCGCGAGGCGGGTGAACCGGTATTCTATGGCGATAGCAGTAAACCCGAGATCCTGCAAAGCGCCGGTTTTGCCAGGGCCCGGGTACTGGTCATTTCTTTTACCGAACTCAAGGCCAGTGAGCACATTGCCAAAACCGCGCGCGAATTAAGCAAGGATATTCCGATGATCATTCGTACCCGCGACGATCGCCATCTCGAACACCTGCTCGAGTGTGGCGCCGATGAAGTGATCCCGGATACGGTCGAATCAAGCATGATGCTTGCGAAACATACCTTGACCGCGCTGGGTGAGGATGCGCATTCTATCGATGAAATGCTCGACGAGGCTCGCGAGGGACACTACGCCCGGGTACGCGCTTTCTTTCACAGCGTTGACGACGTCGATCTCGATACGCCCGATCATCATCATATGCACAGTATTGAAATACTAGACACTTATGCTGCCGTCGGTCAAAGTATCGAATCTTTAAAAAGCCTGGACAAGATCAAGGTCATGGGGCTGCGACGTAACGGCGTTAAAAGCAATAATCCACTGATCGAGGTCGGCTTCAAGCCGGGTGACGTTTTCATCATCGAGGGCCATCCGGATGACATCCAGGCAACCGAGATGGAAATCATGGCGGGACTATAGAGACGTTTCATGGCGGGCGAGATTATCGAATCACAATCAGAACTGGAGTGGAAACTCAGAATTTCACCACGCGCGCGCTACGCGAGGCTGCTAATCAAGCCCTTTGGCGGGCTCGAAGTGGTGATACCGAAACGCTTTCCGCGTAATCAGGTAGCGGGACTGGTGGCAAAGCATGCAACCTGGGCAAGACGCCAACTGGCCCGACAGTCAAAGCTGCGCCAATCGATACGTCTGCCACAATACCTGTCCCTGGCCTTCGACAACAGCGCCACCCCGGTGATTTACCAGGACGATCCGCTGCAACTGAATTTCGAGTTATTCGAAGAGCAAAGCACAGATCGGATCGTGGTTCGTGCGAGTGGTCACCAGGAGTGTATCCGCGAATTACGCAGCTGGATAAGACACAGGGCCCGGGAGTCGTTCCCGGCACTGCTGGCGCAAATATCCACCAGGACAGGACTTGGCTTCAATAAAATGAGTGTCCGCAGTCAGAAGACCCGCTGGGGCAGTTGTTCAAGACGCGGCAACATCAGCCTCAACGACCAATTGTTATTTCTGCCGGCAAATACCGTGGAATACCTGATGATTCATGAACTCTGCCACACGCGACACCTGAATCATTCCAAAGCGTTCTGGGCCCTGGTGGAATCACACTGCCCCGATTTCAGGGCGCATGAAAAATTACTCAGCGACTCACGCAACCTGGTACCCGACTGGTTCCTGCTAGATCTCTATAGCTAACACAACCCGTGCCAGGGCGCCAGGATCGTGACGCTAGTTTGTCTGGTTGCGCTCCATGTACTTGATCCGGTTTTCGATCAGCAGGTTTTTGGCACGCGATAACCTGGTTTGGCTGGCAAAGGGCCCCAGCTGCACTCGATGCCAGGTTTCATCATTGACAACAGCGGATTTGATGGTCGCCTGCAGACCCAGAAAAGCCAGCTGTGCTTTGAGACTGTCGGCTTCACCCGCGCTCTGGAAAGATCCAACCTGCAATATCGATTGATCGACAACTTCCTTGTTGATACTCGGATTTTCGATCGCATCGCGATCTTCCTCCGAAATCGGGATCTCGACTTCGCGTTTCGGTAAAACCGAATAGAAATCGATGGTCGGTTTATTCTTGCTGCCGGTTGATTCCTGCGCTTGCTGGTTTTCGGCTCCGCTTTGAACAATCTTTTGATCGAGAAATAGAACAAAGGCCATGAACGAGGCCAGTATCAGTAACAGGAATACCCAGACCCACGGTGATGTCGCTTGTTTTTTTGCCATCAGAATCGTTACATTGTGTCGGGCGCAGAAACACCCATTAGCTTAAGACCGTTACGCAACACCTGGCTTATCGCCGACGCCAGCGCCATACGTGCATCACGAAGTTCAACATCGTCGACAATAAACTGGTGCGCGTTATACCAGGAGTGAAACAGGTTGGCGAGCTCGCGCAGATAGTTAACCACCAGGTGGGGTTCACGTCGAAGCGCGGCTGCTTCGACCCGTTCCGGGAAAATACTCAACTGCTTTACCAGGGCCTGCTCGTGTGAGTTTTCAAGGCGTTCCAGGTTAGCTCCCTCGATCGCGAGGCTGATTCCCTTTTCGTTGCACTGGCGGCCGACACTGCAAATACGCGCATGCGCATACTGCAGGTAATAGACCGGGTTATCATTGGATTGTTCGCGCGCGAGGTCGAGATCAAAATCCATGTGCTGCTCGGTCTTGCGCATCACGTAAAAGAAACGCGCGGCATCAAGCCCCACGTCTTCGCGCAGTTGCCTGAGCGTTACGAACTCCCCGGAGCGCGTCGACATTGAAATCTTTTTACCGTTTTCGAACAGGTTGGCGAACTGCACCAACTCGACCTCGAGGTTATCGGCGTCATAGTCGAGAGCCGTCAACGACGCTTTGACACGGGGTATATAACCATGATGATCGGCACCCCAGATATTAATAACCCTGCTGAAACCGCGATCGAACTTGTTCATGTGGTAGGCGATATCAGAAGCAAAATAGGTGGTCTGGCCATTCTCACGACGTACAACTCGATCTTTTTCATCACCAAAATCGGTGGAACGAAACCACTGCGCTCCTTCCTGCTCATAGACATTACCGCTGTCCTCTAAGCGCTGTATTGCCTGGTCGATCAGGCCATCGTCGCTTAACGAACGTTCCGAAAACCAGCAATCGAAATCGACTCCGAAGGCATGCAGATCGTTTCGAATAACGTCAACCAATGTCACCAGCGCCAGGTCGAACACGATTCGGTACTCGTCCTCACCCAATAGCGTCTGCGCGTTCTCGATCAAATCATCGATATGTTTTTCTTTATCGCCGGCTGGTGCATCTTCGCTGACCTCGGCCATCACTTCTGCCACCGGCTTTTGAAAACGCGCGTCGTTCTCGCGATGCAGCGTCGCCGCAATGTCCCAGACGTAATCACCCTGGTAGCCATTACTCGGAAAGGTTATGGTCTCACCGCAGAGCTCCAGGTACCGTAACCACACCGAAGTTCCGAGAATATGCATTTGCCGCCCGGCATCATTGACGTAGTATTCCTGCTGCACCTCGTAACCGACAAAGTTCAACAGATTAGCGAGCGTCGCACCAATCGCGGCACCTCGACCATGGCCGACATGCAATGGCCCGGTTGGATTGGCGGATACATATTCGATCTGTATCTTGCTCCCCTGGCCGTGCGAACTGCGCCCGAAATCGTCACCCTGCTCGAGTACATTGCGAATAATCGAATGACTGGTCGCGCTGGCGACAAAAAAGTTGATGAAACCCGGACCGGCAACTTCGACTTTTTCAATGGTATCGATCACCGCTATCTTGCCGACAATCAGGTCCGCCAACGCCCGCGGCGACATGCCGGCTGCCTTGGCCAATGTTAGTGCGACATTCGAAGCATAGTCACCCTGGCCCGGGTCCCTGGCGGGCGTTACCTGGATGTTGGCATTGAGTTCTGATGGAATCCGGGAAGTCTGCTCGAGCTCTCGAAGAGCCTGCGCAATCAGATCGCTAATGATTTGCTTCAAGGGTTAAAAACTCGCACCCGGGCCGGGGAAAAATGAACGTGGATTCTACCCGAGCTGCCCTGCCTGAGCCACTCATCTTTTTTCACAATTTAAAAATAATTTTCTGGTTTGAGCAATGACCTTCGCCTGGGCGCAGGCATGGGAAGCTCCGGCGACCTTGGGTGAATGTGCTCAAAAGTGTAGCGAGGCATGGATGCCGAGCTACAAGCGATTACATGGATGGACCAACCGGCGCTAGCGCCGGTTGGTAGCGCCGTTTTATCACCTTAACCCAAGGTGGCCCAAGGCCCGATTTAATAAATCCAGAATATTTTTT
>JARFPR010000163.1 GCA_029288195.1 Gammaproteobacteria bacterium
ATCCGCGCCAATCCGGGTGATACGGCAGCACTTGAGCAGGCCATTATCGACTCGATGCAAATCAAGCCGAAGGGTCACGATTTCAATCTCGATTCCCAGGAAATTCTGCTGCGTCACATGAATCTCACCGGCGGTTAGCAGCTTTTAACCAAGGGTCTATTCTCGATGACTTCCGTCCCGCAGCGACGCCTTCCCCAACTGAGTAACGCCGGTCTCAAGGCCACCGCCAACGTCATAGCCTGTAACGAATACAACGAATCGGTCGAAGGTGCAATCGCGGTGGAGCGGGCGCTGACCATCTACCTCGACAAGCGCGAAATCGTAACCCTGATGACACTTGGCAATCACCCGGAGTTACTGATCCTGGGCTGGCTGCGCAACCAGCGCATGATCGACGATATCGAAGCAATCAAGGCGATCCAGGTCGACTGGGAGGCCGAGGCGGTCGCGATTACCACCCACGACGGTATCGAAAATCTCGACCAGAAGCTCGGCCGTAAAACTGTCACCACCGGCTGCGGCCAGGGCACCGTGTTTGGTGATTTAATGGAAGACATTGACGACATATCGCTGCAGCAGCCGCTACTCAAGCAATCGTCGATTTACGGCTTGTTGAAAACGCTCAACGAATACAATGAAATCTACAAAAACGCGGGCGCGGTACATGGATGCGCACTATGCGGTGAGGCCTCCGGCATCGAAATTTTCATCGAGGACGTCGGTCGTCACAATGCCGTTGACGCTATCGCGGGCTACATGTGGCTTAACGATCTCGACGGTCATGACAAACTTTTCTACACCACCGGGCGCCTGACCTCGGAAATGGTGATCAAGGTTGCGTTGATGGAAATCCCGGTATTGCTATCGCGCTCCGGTATCACCGCGATGGGTCTCGAAATCGCCCAGAAAGTCGGCGTAACCCTGATCGCACGCGCCAAGGGCAGACATTTCCTGGTTTATCACGGCGGCGAGCTGATTGAGTTCGATGATATTCCACCTTCTCGCCCACCGCGTAAGACTATCGATAGCCGCCATGCTCCGGACTAGATTGCTGGCTCAGAGATACCAGTTTTTCAACACCAGGTTAAGGTAAAAAATCAGCCCACCCAGTGCGACACCGGCAATCGTATCGGCGATGACATGCTGCTTGACCAGCAAACAACTGACCACGATAAAGCTGATGTAGGCAGTGCCAATCCAGGCCCCGACGATCGGTAAATCCGTTACCACCAGCCCGACATAGGTGGCAAGCGCGCAATGCATGCTCGGGAAGGCATTGCGGTCATTGTCCATCGATTGCACGAAGGCGAGATAGCGTGTCGAGAGCGTGTTTACTTCAAACTGGCGGAATGTATGTGGAACGTAGGTGGGGAAAAAATAGAATATCGCACATCCAGTCAACAATAGTATCAATCCGCCGAAAATGATATGCATGCCTTCACCCAGATCCTGAATCGATACCACCGTCACACCGATCATCAGGTAATACAAAAAACTGTAAAGCCAGATCCATTGCGGGACAAAAGGAATGCGGTCGTCGAGGTCGATTTTCAGGCATACAGCACGCCGTCGAAAACGATTTCGCTGCACCCAGAAATAAAGCTGATAGCCACCTGCCACGGCCACCGTGACCACGGCTGCAAACTGCAGGTATTGGAGAAAACGTAACCGAGAGCCGAAATAATGCACCCCGACCCACCAGAAGATAATGCAGGCTAGCGGTACCGAAACGATAATTACCAACAGCCAACGGGGTTCGAATCCCCATCCTGTTGTCTCCACTTGAGAAATCCCAGTCGTTCCGGCGGATACTTTTTCCCGGCTAGTGTCTGACGACTCTTTCAACAGGAACTAAAATCTATTTTTCGCGCAATCGCGGCATCAATTCGACCAGGTTACAGGGCCGGGTGCGATAATCGAGCTGGCTGCTGATCAATTGCGTCCAGGCATCTTTACAGGCTCCCGAGGAACCGGGCAGGCAAAACAGGTAAGTCCCGTTGGCCACGCCCGCTATGGCGCGTGACTGCAGGGTCGATGTGCCTATCGTCTGGTACGAGAGACTGCGGAAGGTTTCACCGAATCCATCGATGACCTTGTCAAGCAATGGCATGATCGCTTCCGGCGTTCCATCACGACCGGTTACCCCGGTACCACCGGTGGTTAAAACCACCTGCACGGATTCATCGACGATCCAGCGCGAGACGACTTCACGAATACGATACTTGTCATCCGGCACGATCGTTTTCTCGGCGAGTTGGTGTCCTGCTTCGCTAAGTAACCTGATCAAAAGTGCGCCGGACTTGTCATCCGCCTCAACGCGCGAATCCGATATCGTTAGTACCGCGATTTTAAGCGGTACGAATTCTCGATCCTGGCTCATAAATGCCAGCCGCTAATATTTGATTTCGTCTTCGATCGACAAGGCATCGTCGATAAGGTCACATTCCAGCGTCATCTTGACTCTTACCGGATTTCCGTCGAGTCTTCCCTCGGTATTAGCCTGGTCGAGCGCTCTTTCAATTTCGCGCTGCGAAGTGATACCCACTTTTTTCAGAAATTTACGTATCGACATGTTTAGGGCTTCTTCGTCCATTGTTACCTCGAACTGTTTGATCTCGATCAACCAGTTTACTCGCTTTGACTGATCATCCCAACGAAAATTCGACGCGATCCAGTGCGGATTGATACACTGCACCCCTTTTGTTTATTGGCATTAAGGATTTTATCAATGTTTCGAAAAGCATTGCTTATGGCCGTCAGCTTGTTGGTTATGGGTCAGGCATCGGCCGACGCATCACTGCTGCGACTCGCGACGACGACCAGTACCGCCAACTCCGGCCTGATGGATATGCTGTTGCCCAAATTCACCGCGGAAACCTCAATCGAAGTTCACCTGATCGCGGTTGGCACCGGCAAGGCCCTGCGCCTCGGACGTGAAGGCGATGTCGACATCGTACTGGTGCACGCGCGGGCCGCCGAGGATGCATTTGTCGACGCTGGATACGGGACCGACAGGGCCGACGTCATGTACAACGACTACATTATCGTCGGTCCTGAAACAGACCCCGCCGGTACCGCCAAAAGCAATACCGTGGCCGAAGTTCTGCAACGAATTCATGCCAGCGAAAAGCCGTTTATCTCGCGTGGAGATGATTCCGGAACCCACAAGCGCGAACTTGTTCTCTGGCAAAGCGCCAGTAAATCGCCCGACGGCAGCTGGTATCGCGAGGTCGGCCAGGGCATGGGTAAAACCCTGCAGATCGCTAACGAGATTGACGGTTACACCATGACCGACCGCGGTACCTGGCTTGCCTACGAGTCCAAACTGGATATACAGATACTATTCGAGGGCGACCCACCGCTGTTTAACCCCTACGGCATCATCGCGGTTAATCCCGAACGGCACCCGGACGTGAATTACCCGGGTGCGATTAAGCTGATCAAGTGGATGACATCACCCGCGACACAGAAGATGATCGGCGAATTCAAGATCAAGGGCCAACAACTGTTTGTGCCTTCGGTGGGTAATGCCAGCTAGCCATGGATGTATTGCTTACCAGCACCGCTGAAGCCTTCCGACTGTTGTTCAGTGGCAACCCCGAAATCTGGGAAATTGTTGGCATATCGTTTCGGGTCTCGAGCATGGCGATCCTGGCCGCAGTCCCGCCAGCGCTGGTGATTGCTTTCACGCTGGCTTACGGCAGCTTTCCGGGAAGGCGTTTCCTGATATCGCTGTTTAATACCTTTTTATCGGTACCCGCGGTAGTCATTGGTCTGACTCTTTTTATCATCCTGTCGCGCCAGGGACCGATGGGTGACTTCAAGCTCCTGTTTACCCAGACCGCGATGGGGCTGGGTCAGTTTTTTTTATGCCTGCCAATCCTGGTCTGCATGGCACATGTTTCGCTGCAGGCCGCCGACCGGGCCGCCTGGGAAACCGCGCGCACGCTTGGCGCGAATCGGCTGCGGGCATTTTTCACCGTACTCTACGAAATCCGTTTTGGCCTGACGGCAGCCCTGCTCGCAGGTTATGGGCGGATCATTTCTGAGGTTGGCGCATCGATGATGCTGGGCGGTAATATCGCGCACTACACGCGCAATATTCCGACCGCGATTGCCCTCGAAACCAGCAAAGGTGCTTTCGCAGAGGGTATTGCGTTGGGCATAGTATTGTTGTTTCTCGCCTTTGTGCTTAACAGCCTGTTGCAGTACGTACAGGGAAAAGGCAGTATCAACCCATGATTGAAAATTTCCGCATTGGCTTTCGTGAAATCAGCAAAAGCTTTGGCAGTAATCAGGTGCTCGAGCAAACCGCGATCAGTATTGCCAGTCATGACTGTATCGTTATAACCGGTAATAACGGGGCTGGAAAAACGACCCTGTTACGTATCATCGCCGGTCTCGAAAAACCAGGTCATTGCGAAATCAGCCTCGACGATGCGAGTCCTGAACCCTGGCGTAGACTGCGCAAACGCCTGTTGAAAAGCGTCATGTACCTGCACCAGCAACCCTACATGTTCGCCGGCAGCTTGCTGCGCAATATCGAATATGCCGCCCGGCTTAACCCGGCGCTCGCCGATCGCGAATCCAGTGTTCAAAAGGCGGTCAGCTGGGCTGGGCTCGAAGGCCTCGAATCGCAGTCTGCGGCATCGCTGTCGGGTGGGCAAAAACAACGCGTCGCGCTGACCAGGGCACGCCTGTGTCACCCGCAGGTCCTGTTGCTCGACGAACCCACCGCTAACCTCGACAGTGAAAGTCGGGAACGTACCCTGCAAATGCTGCGCGAGTTTCGCGATAGCGGCACTGCAATCGTTATCGTCACTCACGATCCGGGTGTTTTCAGCGATCTCGCGACCAGTAAACTTCACTTGCAGGATCATCGAATCCAGGCGGATGATATCGGGGCTGCCGACGTGGTTGAGCTCGATTCGGTACGCCAGTCCAAGAAACGATGAATATCGGTACCCGGGACATTACCGCGGTGATTCTCGCCGGCGGTCAGGGCAGGCGTATGGGCGGCCAGGACAAGGGTTTGATCGAGTTCAATGGCAAGCCGCTGGTATCAATTTTAATCGACAAACTCGAACAGCAGTCGGTTGATATTATTATTAACGCAAATCGAAATCAGCAACGCTACCAGGAATCGGGTTACCCGGTGATCACCGACCAGCTGGCCGACTACCAGGGACCGCTAGCCGGTTTTGCCAGCGCGATGGACAGCGTCAACACAGATTTTATCGTGACGCTACCCTGCGACAGCCCGCTATTGGTAGCTGACTACGTGGCTCGATTCATCTCCAGTTACGGACAAAACGATGCCCCGGTTCACGTCGCTTTCGACGGCGACCGGCTGCAACCGGTGCACGCGTTGATCCGGGTTGATCTGCTGCCAGGCCTGGTCGAGTTTCTCGATTCCGGCGACCGCAAGATCGACCGCTGGTACGCGCTGCATGACTATGTAAAAACCGACTTTTCCGATTGCACCGACATGTTTCGCAATATCAATACGCCGTCGGATCAGCAATCGTTGCAGGACCAGCAATGAAGGCCTCGATACCCATTCTCGGCTTTAGCGCTTACAGCGGCACCGGCAAAACCACGCTGCTACGCCAACTCATACCGTTACTCAAGGAGCGTGGTTTACGGATTTCAGTGATCAAGCATGCCCACCATCACTTCGAGCTCGACTTCCCGGGTAAGGACAGTTACGAGTTGCGTAAGGCCGGCGCCGACCAGACCGTGATCTGCACCACCACGCGCATGGCGTTAATTACCGAGTTTGACTCGCCGTCGGCGGAACCGGAGCTGCAGCAGATTATCGACTCGCTTGATACCGAGCGTGCCGACATCATCCTGGTCGAAGGCTACAAGGACATCCATTTTCCAAAAATAGAATTGCATCGCGGAACCATGGGCAAGCCTTTTCTGTACCAGAAAGACACATCGGTGATCGCACTTGCCTGTGATGACAGCCCACCTGAAGGCATCAAGATTCCCGTGCTCGATATCAACGATGT